>JAUWOH010000341.1 GCA_030612225.1 Desulfobacteraceae bacterium | reverse complement strand
ACAAGGGGAGAAAAATCACAAAGCAGCTTCATGATTTTTTTTGACACTTCTTTGTATCTCTGAATTCTCGGCGGGACAAACACACCTTCAGGGCATTTCCGTTTTGCCATAAATACGGGCATGGCAGACCTGACACCGTATTTTCTTGCCTCATAACTTGCAGCCGAAACAACACTCCTGTTTGATTGTCCTCCCACAATTACGCATTTCCCCTTAAGATCAGGATTGTCCAGCTGCTCAACCGATGCATAGAAGGCATCCATATCTATATGAAGTATCATGTTGTTTGACCTGTAATATATATAGGAAACTGAAACAGGATTTATTTTCTGATTTTATTTTTTTACACAAAATCACGAAAGGATGAAATCACGAAATAATCTGTTTCATATATTATATATAGCAGCTATAAGAGGTCAACCTTTTGTTTCTTCATATTTTCACTACGCATTTGCCTGCCTGTGCGTGTATGCACGCAGGCAGGCACGGAAATTTCATAGATATTAAAAATTAAAACTCAGTGTCTCTCCGTGAAAATCCGTGGTAAATCTTTTAAAAAAATCTAAAATAACATTGCTTCCTTATATTTTCGGACCTGACCAGCCAAAATAGCAGCCAAATCTTTATTTTCAAGATTATCTTCAATCACCCGCTCAAATGCACTCCCTATTACTACACCATCTGCAACCGAAGCTACGGCCGCCACATCATCTGTGGTAGAAATACCGAATCCAACACAAACGGGAAGAGAAGTTACGCTGCGAAGGGAATCTACCAGCCGGCCTATGCTTTCTATTTTAAGCCCGCTGCTGCCTGTAACCCCGATCTTTGAAACAAGATAAATAAAGCCCCGTGCATCTGCCGTAATTTTCCTCATCCTATCCAAAGGCGTGGTTGGAGCAATCAAACGAATCAAAGCCAGCTCAGATCCCGGCCAGGTTCCTGTCATTTCATCCGACTCCTCCGGTGGCAGATCAACAACCAGAACGCCATCAGCGCCAACATCCAGAGCATCTTTATAAAATTTCTCATTTCCGTAAGCATGTATGGGATTGTAATAGCTGAAAAGAATGATCGGAACGGCTGTCTCTTTCCGAAGCTTTCCTGTCATTGAAAGGACTGCTTCTAAATTTATCCTTTTTTCAAGGGCCCTGGCAGATGACCTCTGAATTACCGGACCGTCTGCCGTAGGGTCTGAAAACGGAATTCCCAGCTCCAGAACATCGATACCTGCCCTGCACATGGAAACAATTATATCAAATGATGCCTGCATGTCAGGATCGCCTGCTGTTACAAACCCCACCAGCGCTTTTTCATCTTTTTTTTTCAATGCTTCAAATGTTCTATCTATTCTGTTCATGATCCTTAACTCCCTTTAGATTAGAAATAGATTGGCCACAGACTCACACAGACTGACACAGACATAAAAAACACCAGTGAAATATTTCATATTTCACCAAACAGATCTTTTCCCCGGCCGACTACGGCCGGCGAAAAACCGTGTGCCCTATGGGCAATAAAAACTTCGCGGAGCGATGCAGTTTTCGTTCGGTCAAGGCCTGCAGCGGCGTAGCCTTGGCGAAGACGGGTTGTCCTGGCAAAAAAGCCCTACCGGGAAATACGCCAAGTATTTCACGGCATGTCCGTGCCTGCCCTGTGGAATGCGGAGCCTATTCCTTTGGGGTGTGTCGGTGTGGGTCAGCGGCTGAACTGTTACGAAAAAACAATCTCGAGATCTTTATCTCCTCTTCCTGAAAGATTTACTACGATAATCTCATGGTTCGGCCGTGTGCTCGCATACAAGGCTGCCCATGCAATTGCATGGGAACTCTCAAGTGCCGGAATAATCCCTTCAAGTGAGCAAAGCATTTGAAACGCTTCCAGGGCCTGACTGTCATCAATCGATACATAACGGACTCTTTCTAAATCCTTTAATAATGAATGCTCCGGCCCGACACCCGGATAATCCAGACCTGCTGAAATCGAATGAGCTTCCTTGATCTGGCCGTTTTCATCCTGGAGCAGGTACGATTTCGAACCGTGTAGAACTCCCACACTCCCTTTTGAAAGTGTAGCGGCATGTTTTCCGCTCTTTATCCCGGACCCGGCGGCCTCGACTCCAACCATTTTCACCGGATCATTCATAAAAGGATAAAAAAGTCCCATGGCATTACTTCCTCCTCCCACACAGGCAACAAGCATATCAGGCAGCTTTCCGGCAGATTCGAGAATCTGCTCTCTGGTTTCCTCACCAATTACCTTTTGAAAATCCCGGACCATTACAGGGTAAGGGTGAGGGCCTGCAACCGATCCGATCACATAAAACGTATCGGAAACCGCTCCCACCCAGTAACGCATGGCCTCATTCATTGCGTCCTTTAAAGTCGAAGTACCGGAAACCACTTTTATCACTTCGGCGCCGAGAAGCTTCATCCGCTTAACATTTGCCGCCTGCCGCCGGATGTCTTCTTCTCCCATGAAAATGCGACATTCCATCCCGAAAAGTGCAGCCACGGTTGCCGTAGCAACTCCGTGCTGACCCGCTCCGGTCTCAGCAATTAATTTCTCTTTTCCCATCCAGTGTGCCAGAAGTGCCTGGCCGAGTGTATTGTTGATTTTGTGCGCACCTGTATGAGCAAGATCTTCCCGCTTCAGATAAATCGACGCTCCTTTAAAATGATTGCTCATCCGTTTTGCCTGGAAAAGTGGTGTCGGCCGCCCCGCATAATTTTTCAGCAAAGCAAGAAATTCTTCCTGAAAAGCTTTGTCCGGTAAAAACTTATCATAGGCTTCTTCAAGCTCCAGCACTGCCGGCATAAGAGTCTCTGCAACATATCTCCCGCCGTATGGCCCGAAATGACCTTTTGAATCAGGCATTGCTCCTTTTTCATACCTCCCGACATTTTCAAATAAAGTATTGCCTTGCATCAAAATATCCTCCTTGTTTTTCTTGTAAGCGTTCACAGGCACCGCAGCTGCACGCGATCAGGGCAACCAGCATAGCAGAAGACTATAGCTGGTCGCCCTGGTCACGCACATCTGCAGCACCTGTGAACGCTTACAGAACGTAGATTGTGCGACCTTTTTGTTCCGAATGGGCGTGAACGGGTACTTTTTCTTTTTAGATCACACATTGAAACAGCCTGAATAAATGCCTCCACCTTGCCGATATCTTTCATACCCGGCGAAAGTTCCACGCCTGAACTGACATCAACTGCATCAGGAGCGCTTTGTTTAACGGCATCTGAAACATTTTCCGGGGAAAGCCCGCCGGCAAGTATAACAGGGTAGTTTCCCACCAAATGTCTTGCTTTATCCCAGTTCCACGAAACTGCATTGCCGCCGGGAAGTGCTCCGCCTCCGCATTCCACGAGAAAGGCCGACGGCTCATAATCTTTTGCATTTTCAAAGGTCGGCTTTGAGCTTAAAAATAATGTTTTGAAAACCTTAAGGTTCTCTTTTCGAAGACGACGAACAAGTTCCGGAGACTCCTGCCCATGGAGCTGTACCGCATCAAGCAAACATCGCTGGACCTTTTTCATTATAAAAGAAAAGGACTCGTTTACAAAAACACCCACGGTTACGGCTTTAGAAGAAATCGCCAGGCATATATCCCTGGCCTCATCATCAGTTACGTGCCTGGGGCTTTTCGGATAAAAAACACAACCTATTGCATTTGCTCCCAGCGCAATACATTCCAGCGCATTTTTTACCTTTGTCAGCCCGCAAACTTTAACCTGGGGGGTGTGGATGTTGCCCGTTGGTTGTTTTTTTTTGCTACTTTGCATATATCTAATCCCGATTTATCGGAGAACCTAAAAGTTATGTTTGCAGATAAATATCGAATATCGAACAAGGAATTACGAATGATGAAGTGTGGAATCGCTTTGCTCTATCTTTTTATATTATAAAAAAGATAGCATACCTCACTTCGATATTCATAATTCAATATTCTACATTCGATATTCAAATATTTTCTGCTCTGTCTATGAGCACGCAAAGGTTGGCA
>JAUWOH010000117.1 GCA_030612225.1 Desulfobacteraceae bacterium | reverse complement strand
AGACGCGGATTACGCGCAGCACTGGTCTCATCAAGCCGTCTGACTTTTGTGCGTGTCGGGGCTTGTCTCAATATTTCCGGATCTTCTTTAGCCTCCTTTACAATCTGTTTTAAGGCATCAATGAAAAGATCAATGTTTTCTTTAGATTCGGTTTCAGTGGGTTCGATCATAATTGCACCATGCACCACCAGCGGGAAGTAAATGGTGGGAGGATGAAAACCGTAATCTATTAGACGCTTTACAATGTCGAGGGTTGTTATTTTATCTGGCTCTTGATTTTTATCCGAAAAAACACATTCATGCATACATGGCCGGTCATATGGGAGATGAAAAATATCTTTTAATTGCTCCTTGATATAATTGGCATTGAGTACAGCCAGACTGCTGGCCTTTTTCAGACCTTCAGCACCCATGCTGAGGATGTAACTGTAAGCCTTTACCAAAACACCGAAATTTCCGTAAAAGGCATGCAGCTTGCCGATAGATTTAGCGAAATTATCTGAAAGGGAGTATTTACCGTCCTTAGCGATGATACGTGGAACCGGCAAAAAAGGTTCAAGCTGCTTTTTCACACATACCGGTCCGGCGCCGGGACCTCCTCCGCCGTGGGGTGTTGAGAAAGTTTTATGGAGATTGAGATGCAGAACGTCGATACCGATTTTTCCCATGTCCACAATTCCCATTACTGCATTCATGTTGGCACCGTCGCAGTAAACAAGACCTCCCTTGGAATGGACAATATCTGCTATTTTTATAATGTTTTCCTCAAAAAGGCCAAGAGTGTTGGGATTTGTTACCATTATACCGGCGGTCTCTTCGTCCATCACCTCGGCAACCGCTTCGGGAGATAGTATTCCCTGTTCATTGGATTTTACCGGTATTGAGCGGTAATTACATAAAGATGCGCTGGCAGGGTTTGTCCCGTGTGCAGTATCAGGAATAATGATTTTTGAGCGGCTCTGGCCCTTGTCTTTGTGAAATGCCCAGATAAGAAGCATTCCGGCAAGTTCGCCGTGGGCACCTGCCGCAGGCTGAAGCGTAACTGCATCCATGCCGGTTATTTCCGCCAAAAAGCCTTCCAGTTCGAACATCAGCTTAAGTGCTCCCTGGGTCAGGCTGGTTGGGAGCAAAGGATGTGCTCCGGCAAATCCCGGCTGGCCTGCCTGCCTTTCATTGGTTTTAGGATTATATTTCATTGTGCATGAGCCCAGGGGATACATTCCTGTGTCCACACCGAAATTCCACTGTGACAGCCTTGTGTAATGGCGAACCACATCTACTTCGCTAAGATCAGGAAAGTCGGGGCCGTCTCCTGTTACATTCTTGTCCATTGGAAATGAATCAACATCACGACTGGGAATGGAAAAACCGCATCGTCCTTTTTTACTCTTTTCCCAGAGCAAAGGTTCGTTTAGTATAAGGCCTGATGTGCCTAAAGATTCTTTCATGATTTCACCTCCCTGATCAGAATATCGATATCTTCTTTTGACTTTGTTTCCGTAGCGCACATAAGATAATGACCTGCAAGCTCGGGATAATAGGACGCAAGGGGCAGGCCGGCAACAATCTTATTTTCGAGCATTTGCTGGTAAGTTGTTTCAAAACCGTCCGGAAATTTAACTACAAACTCATTGAAAAACGGGCTGTTAAAGGGAATTGTAAATCCTGCTTTTTCAAGTTCTGATTTAAGATATGCAGCCTTGTCATGATTCAGCAGGGCCAGCTCGCGTACGCCGGTGCCGCCCACTGAAGCCATGTAAATTGCAGACGCAAGGGCGCAGAGCCCGCTGTTAGTACAAATGTTGGATGTAGCTTTTGCCCGGCGTATGTGCTGCTCACGGGTGGCCAGGGTTAAAACAAAACCTCTTTTTCCGTCTTTGTCTTTGGTTTCACCCACAAGGCGGCCCGGCATATTTCGCACATACTTCATTTTGGCGGCAAACATTCCGAGAACTGGTCCACCGAATGATCGCGGGATACCCAAACTCTGGCCTTCGCCGCAGGCAATATCGGCACCGAGACTTCCCGGATTTTTCAAAAGGCCGTAAGCAAGCGGTTCAGTAAAAGAAGTAATAAAAATCGTTTTATGTTCTTGTGCTTTTTCTCCAACGGCTTTTAAATCTTCAACACAACCGAAAAAGTTGGGCGATTGTACCGCAACGGCTGCAAGATCTTCCATCCCGCCAAGATGGGTAAGATCAGTCCTGCCGTTTTCAAGATATGGAAGTTCGATAATTTCAAAACCGGTGGGCTTAAGATAAGTTTCAACAACACGGCGGTACATGGGATGAATCAGGCTTGATACGGCAATTTTATTTCGGCGGGTGATACGTGTAGCCATGAGGAGCGCTTCGGCAAGAGCGGAAGCTCCGTCGTAAAGTGATGCATTTGCCACCTCCATTCCAAGAAGCCGAGATGTCAGGGTTTGATATTCAAAGATTGCCTGTAAGGTTCCCTGGCTCATTTCCGGCTGGTATGGAGTGTAAGACGTTACAAACTCGGAGCGACTGAGCAGGTAAGACGCACTGGAAGGGATATAATGTTCGTAACTTCCTGCTCCGATAAAGATTTTATACTCTGGGGATACAGCTATATTTCCTGCCAGCGCATCTATGAAATCGTTAAGTTCCCATTCTGTTAATGGTTCAGGCAACCTGAGATCGTCTGTGCAGCGACAGTCTTCAGGAACGGTGGGAAAAAGTCCTTCCAAATTGTCTGCTCCGGCAACTTTAAGCATTGATGCAATATCTGCATCTGTATGTGGTAAATAGCGCATAGGTTTTATCCTTTCAGCATTTTAATATATGCCTCTTTATCCATAAGGGCGTCCATTTCGGCCACATCACTCGGTTTGATCTCTATCATCCAGCCGTCTTCATAGGGGCTGTTGTTGACATGTTCCGGCGTTTCTTCCAGAGCGGTATTTATTGCCAGAATTTCTCCTCCGACGGGCATAAAGAGTTCGGAAACCGCTTTGACGGATTCTACGGTACCGAATTCCTCCCCTTTTGCAAATGTGGCCCCCACCTCAGGCAATTCTACGAAGACGATATCGCCGAGCTGGTCCTGGGCATAGTCATCGATGCCTATTTTCACCTTGTCGCCTTCAAGCCTTGTCCATTCATGGTCTTTTGCATAACGTAAATTATCCGGCAGATTTAATTCATCTATCTCTTTCATAAATATTCCTCCTTATTTTAAAAATTAAAAACCAATCACGAAAACACGAAATAGGGAAAGCAGGAAATATTATTTTTCAAGCTTGTCCTGGTTAGGTGTTAAGCTTTATGTTAATGATATTAGATGTTTTAACAGAGACTTAAAAGCTAAACCCAAAAACGTTTCGTAAAAACCGGCTCGAATGACTAATTCAAAAACCTGGATAACGCCAGACGTGCGGTTCGGTTCGGGCGAATGTCGTTTACAATTTCAACTTTGATTTTCCGACGGTTGTCACTTAACGTCACTGTTTGACCTCGTGATAACCGGACGGTGGTTTTGACAAAGCCGCAGCAGAGTCCGCGCGGATTAAAATTTTCCGGTTTATCCGGACTGACGATGCTGTAAATCCGGTCTTTGTGACGTCCGATTGCCATATCGGTGGCACATGTCAGAACCTTGCCGATTTGATTGCCGGCGTCATCTGTGACAATCGCGGGGTCGTTGATGGACACCTTGCGAAGATCGTAACCGGCAAAGGGCAGTGTGTATTCGCAATAATCGGTTTTTAAAAGAGCCTCGCTGCCGATGAACTGTTTGGTGAATCCCGAGTAATCGGCATTATATGCCAGGGCAAACGGCCACGGGTTGCTAAGAAAAGGCCAGGGGCCGATATCCTGGTGTGATAGCGGCAGTACGGCGCCGGCCCTGAGGGAGTCCCTGGCTGCAAGTCCACAGGCCATCAGTCCAAATTCCTCACCTGCTTCGATAAACGTATCCCAGGTACGTGTGAATTGATCGGGTTCGACAAAGATTTCAAAACCGAATTCACCGGTGTAACCGGTCCGGGAAAGCAAAATCGGGGTGTCATCATCAAGCAGCACGGTTTCTGCAGCAGACGAATTTGAGTCAAAATGTCCTTTGAATGAAAAGTATGGGAGCTTGTCAAACACAGCTTCGGGGTTTTTCAGCACCTTAATTAAAATTTTTGCTGCAAGAGGCCCCTGTACGTCCAGTTTGCCGACCCTGTCGGTCAGATCTGCAATATTTACACTGCGTCTGTCCACATTGGCCAGCAGCTGCGCACTGATCGCACCGCCCATTCCCGCGTTAACGACCAGCATGTGAAGTGCCTCGTCAATTTGAAACACAATGGCGTCATCGATGACGTCACCGGCGTCGTTCAAAAAAACACCATAAACGCTTTTGCCCAAAGTAAGCGGGTTTTGCTGCTTTCCGATGCAGGCATCCAGGTTTTTAGAAAAGCAATGCGAAAGCAGATCCAGAGAGTCGGATCCTTCAACAATTACCACGGCCATATGGCTCGTGTCAAAAATACCGGCGTTGGTGAGCACCGAAAGGTGTTCGCTTTTGGTTCCCGTCGGGTACCAAAGCGGCATATCGTATTCGCCGAACTGCGCCATATTAGCGCCCCGGTCGACATGCCATCCATGCAGCAACGTCATTTTTACTTCTTTTTCCATCTTTGACCCCCGTTCTGATTCTGGATTGAGGAATGCAGATTTTGAAAACGGAATTTTAGATTATCAGATGACTTTTGCAATCGAAAAGCTACAATACAAATTTATCAGATTCCATCTGGCGATAAAACGAAATAACATTCATCATTGATGAAGTCGTAAAAAGTCTGATTTAGACGGTTTCGTAAAAAGTTCAAATTCCCCCGCTAAAAAGCAGCGGGATAAAAAGGCGTGCAAATTTTGGAATCATGAGGCGTACTTTTCGTACGTTGAATGATTACGAAATGCAGCACAACGTCCCGCTGAACTTAAGCGGGAGACTTTTTACGAGAACGTCAAAGTATATACGGCACCTTCAGGTTATATCCCTTATACACCACAAAAGTTTCTACAGAACGGACGCCTTCCAACTGGTACACTTCCTGGGTATAAAACTCCAGCAGGTCAAACCCTTTTTTCAGAAGAACCACCAGGATAAGGTCAAAGCGTCCTGTCACGACGCTTACCGAAACCACTCCTTTCAATTTGCTGAACTCTTTTCCTTTATCAACAAGATTAAAAGTCGATAACTTAACACCGACAAATACGACCCTGTGGTCGGGTATAGCCTCCGGGTCTACGAGACCTGTAATTTCCAGTATGCCTTCGTTAGTAAGTTTATTTACTCGTGACCGGACAGTATTTTCGGTTATGCTTAATATTTTAGCTATTTTTTTAAAGGATTTTCTGCCATCCCGGAGGTGTTTGATAATCTTAATGTTTATATCATCTATTTTCATGGTTTACTCTAAGAATTTGGCCTAAATATTTCATGCAGCATCCGAGGTGTTGTTGATACCTTTTAAGAAAACATTAAAATAGCTAAATTAAATTGAGATAAATGTCAATAATAAAAATTAAATTTATCTAAATATAAATTTAATTAATAATATTTATCGATTTAAAACCAATCACAAAAATATAAAATAGGGAAAGCACGAAATAAAAAATATGCTTCTTCTTCAATTTAGTTGGAGAAGAGGGGCCAAGGATTCCAGGGGTCCAGGATTCAAGGCCCGCCCTGTCGCGACTCGGTGATTACTTAAAGTATAGGCTAAGTTTCATAATGATAATCATTTATTGACAATATAGTAAGGGTGATCGGTCTGGGCCAGGGGTTTGTTTTCTAAAGACTTTACTATCGCTTTTAACATTATTTCGATTTTGGCTATGTCTTTCTTTCAACTCTTTGTAATTTTTTAACATTTTTATCCGCCTGTTCTATGGCGGAGCACTCGAACCCAGGCTTGCCGGGCGTAGCCGAAGGCGAAGCCTGGACCCCTTGCACCCTCTGGGATAGCGCCTGTTCAATTAAAGATAACCCATTTATTTTGCCTTAATTAACTACAAATAAACGGGAGGTGATTCTAAAATATTATCTTTTTCGTCCTTTCGTGTTTTCATGTAAAAAATCTTTTTCTTTTCATGCAAGAGTCAGGTAATAAGCCGTCATATCAGCTTATGCAGTTTTTGCATAAGGTCATCAAATTCATTTGCTGAAAAGCAAAACTGCATTTCAAGAAAGCTTTCTCTAAAAGATTTTACTTCTTCTTTGACATCTTTATTTCCGATTATAACATCGTAAATAATCTGAGCCAGTTTTTGAAAATCCGTTTCCGACATGCCGAACCGGGTCATTTCCTGCACCCCCATACGTAAAGATCCGGATGCTGTAAAACCTTCCTCGTCAGGGGCTGCCTGGTAATTTACTATGATATTATTCTCTTCAAGTCTTTTCGCAAATTCAGGACCTTTGGAATAACCGACATTAAGGATCACCTGGTGGGTTTCAGTATATGATATATCGGGATCGCCGGCAACATTAAGGCCGCATTCTTTAAGAGTTTTTGCAAAGGCTTTTGC
Organism: Desulfobacteraceae bacterium; assembly: GCA_030612225.1. Taxonomy (GTDB): domain Bacteria; phylum Desulfobacterota; class Desulfobacteria; order Desulfobacterales; family JAUWMJ01; genus JAUWMJ01. Next base: position 2,186 of record JAUWOH010000117.1, on the reverse strand, counting down.
ATTTGCATGTACTTTCCTCTGGTATTCATCCTTGAAGTAATTCATTTCATAGGCGCCCATCAGTAGGCCGAGCATAGTACCAAGATGGTGGTTACTGACACTGCCTGGGAAAGCTCTGCGTTGAATGGCTTCCCATAATTCATAACGCGGATCTTCATCTGTATAATTCGCCCCGATTATTCCCCGCTGGGTGCCATAAAATGTCTTATGCGTGGATCCTGTAACGATGTCGGCTCCCTCCTTAAAAGGCTGCTGAAAATAAGGCCCGACAAGGCCAAGAACATGTGCCATGTCATATAGAATTACGCAATCAATGGACAGCTCATCAACGAATGACCGTATTAGGGCCACAGGTTCCTTATGAAGAGTCATGCTTTTGCCGAAAATAATCAGTTCAGGTTTGTGCTCTTCAATAATATTTTTACAGGCGCCAACATCTATTTTATAAGGGTTATCCTCATGAACCGGAAAATTAACCACTGCAGGCTTTTCCCATTTAGGGCTACGGGCGACAAAATCCCGTAGAGCGCCCATGGGTTGGGCGCTGAGGTGACCGCCTTTGATGATGTGATTATTTAATACTTTACGAATTCTTCTTTGTTCGCTTTTCCTGTCCGCCCTGTTTAAAAAATCTACCATTGCACTGAATAATGCTGTATTTGCCATCTGGCCGGAGACAGGGCGTGTTTCGACCTCGGCACATTCAAGGTAAAGGCGCAATTCATTTTTGAGCATTTCTTCAACGTTGGCAATGAACTCGGTCCCCTGGTAGTAAAAGACCTCGGCTTCGTTGAAAGCCATAACCTGCTTATGCTCGGCATAACGGCCGACAGGGTCCATAATCGAAAGAAGTTTTACCATTTCAGAAGGAGTCTGCTCCGATGGAATAAGATTGATACATTCATGCTGTCGCCAGAGTGTATTCTCAACCGTTTCATCAAGTAATGAACGGACCTTCTTCGGTGCTTCTTTATTCGGAAAATCCGGTTTTTCCTGTCTGATCTGATCGTGGGAAATAGCTCGGGCAAAAGGTGGCGCCTCGCTTCTCATATGGTAGGGCACGACAATCGCATCCGTCATTTTGCTCCTGATTTCTATCTGCAGTTCATCCCCTTCGCCAATGTCACTATTTATAAATGCCAGACAGATTGCCCGCAGCCCTTTTTCATCAGTAATTTTAGAGGAAATACCTACCCCTTCATACTTCCAGTAAGGTACCATCGTGCCGCTGGTGACATATCCGACGTGGTCACCATCATGGTAAACCCTGTATCCGTTACGAGCCAGACCTTTGCCCACCATGGCTACCGGCATGATAATGCGCGGGAGGTCTTTTATAAGTGAAAAATCATGGTTTATTATTTTCTTCAGAGCTTTAAATTGTTTTTCAAGGGCCGGGCGGCCAATAAAATCCCCCTTCAGGGGAGATAAGCTGACTGCAAATTTCGAAAGACTCGATGCGAAGATAGGGATTTCGTTGCCTTCAGGATCATCTCCTAATTCGTGTCCGTACAGAGGAAGGCATGCTTCAAGCCTCAGAGTATCCCTGGCTCCCAGACCAATTGGCTGGGCACCACGTTCTATCAGCAGATCCCAGATCATTAATGAATCTTCAGTGTTAACAAAGAGCTCAAAACAGATTGGTTCTCCGGTGTATCCGGTTCTTGCGATTTGGACACTGGTGCCATTTATTGTAGCAGTTGTCAGACAATTTCTCCTTGGCTCCGGCAGGTGCCCGATATCTATGACATCCAAAAGGATATTTTTTGTTAAAGGGCCCTGGAGGCTGATCATGGCCAGATCGGTAGTGCGATCAAGCATTTCTACCTCGTTGAACTTTTTGAGGTGCAGGTTTAAATGGTTCCAGTCCGTTTCCCGATTTGAGGCGTTCACAACCAGCAGATACTCATCCTCTATAAAGCGGTAGAGATAGGCATCATCAATCGCACCTCCCTGCTTGTTGGGGATAATTGTGTACTGGCTTTCTTCTATTTCGAGAGCTGCCGCGCTGTTGGAAAGAACGTGCTGCAGAAATGCCAACGAGTTTTTGCCCCTGATAACAAAACGGCCCATGTGGGAAACGTCAAAAAGTCCGGCGTGCTTTCTGGTGGCAAGATGTTCCTGGACAATTCCCGAATTATACTGAATCGGCATTTCCCAGCCTCCAAATTCTACAATACTGGCCC
>JAUWOH010000167.1 GCA_030612225.1 Desulfobacteraceae bacterium | reverse complement strand
CCATGCATAGTGAGGCTACTACCCTTCCGGGAAGAAGTGATTTTTTCTTATTTGTAATAACATTTTTTTCAAACAACGGAAGAAAGGCATCGGTAATAAGCTGAGTATGTATCCCCAAATCTTTTTTATTCTTCAGGTGTTCTAATATGGCAGATGGTAAATTTCCGAATCCTATCTGTAGCGTAGCTCCGTCATGCACAAGCTGGTTTATGTAAAACCCGATTCTTGAAGCAATTTTGTTGTTTTTTATTCTCGGCAGTGCTTCGACAAGCGGTTCTTCATGTTGAACAAGGTAGTCGATATCGTCAACGTGAACAAAACTGTCTCCCCATGTTCTGGGCATTATCGGGTTTACCTGTGCGATAACTATTTTTGAGTTTTCCATGCCGGATTTTGTGATATCAACCGATACTCCCAGGCTGCAATATCCGAATTTATCAGGAGGACTTACCTGTATGAGAGCAACATCAAGGCCTATACGCTGGCTTGCAAACAGCCTTGGTATCTGGGAAAGATAAGTCGGTAAATAATCAATTTTTCCTTCAAAAGCCGCCTTGCGCATCTGACTGCTTATAAAAAAAAGTTTGAGAAAAAACCGTTTGAAAAAAAATTCATCTTCTATATAGTCGGAAAGCGTTGACGAAAGCATCTGGTAGATCATAATATCCTGCAAGCTCTCGTCTTTTACCATGGCCCTGATTAAATGCTGGGGTTCCCCGCATCCTGTGCCGATAAAAATCCTGTTGCCTCTTTTTATTTTAGTAATAGCTTCCTCGGCAGGCAATAGTTTATCCGGACAATATTTATTCAACTTCATTTATTAGCTCCCTTGTCTATTCCTGAATTTATTCTTATTTCTATTTCAACCTAAATTGTAAATTTAGTCAAGAAATCAATAGTAACAAACTTTAAAAACCGGTATTAAGAACATGATTTTATCAATAACATTGTACTCAAATTCAATCAGTATAAAAGCAAAGCTAAAAATTATTACCTATAATCGGTTTATATTTGACCTTAATGAAATTGACTGATAAATTTCAATATTCATTTCCAAAGGCAAACATTATGAAACCTACCAAATCCTCAGGCAACTTTCGACCTTTTGAAGACTTGAAAGCCCTTCTTGAAAGCAGGTCAAAGCTACCTGTGCACCTCACTTTTGACAGACCTATAAAACCTTTTGGAGAAAAGTCGAACTCGGAAAAGGACCCGGACGATGATCAGAAACTTTTTGAAAAAGCTATGGCAGACGTTAAACCTATTGCAAAAGAAAACCTGATAGAAAACACCTCTCCTCCGAATCCGCCGGCCGACCATGAAAATAATGAAGATTATGAGACCCTGATGTGTCTTAAAAATCTTGTAAATTCCGGTAAAGGTTTTGTTGTTGCCGATACTCCCGAATATATAGAGGATACAGGATACAAGGTCCATCCGGAGATTACTAAACGTCTTCACCGAGGCGACTTTTCAATTCAGGCCCACATTGACCTCCACGGGTTAAATGCAAATGATGCAAGATCGGTTTTTGATACATTTTTGAAAAACTCTTTAAAAATGAATAAAAGGGCTGTTATGGTAGTACATGGACGCGGGCTTTCATCACCAAACCACCCTGTATTAAAGTCCAAGGTTCGCGAATGGCTTACATGTGGCCCGTGGCGCAAATGGATTATGGCCTTTTCAAGCGCAAGGCTCTGTGACGGAGGTGCTGGAGCAACTTATATACTGCTCAGGCAACGCCCCCTGACAAAACAATTTATAAAAGGAAAAAGGCATATTGTTTAAACAGAAATTTACAAACTCATTATGAGGTAAACTTGAGGATTGAAGCTAAAACTGATAACGAAAGGAGGAAAGTATGACTAAAATAGGTGTATTACTTTCAGGGTGTGGAGTAAACGACGGATGTGAAATTCACGAAGCTGTAATTACATTGCTTACTCTGGACAGGGCTGGAGCCGAAGCAGTCTGTATGGCACCTGATGTGGCTCAGTTGGATGTAGTTAACCATTTAACGGGCGAAGCAACAGGTGAAAAAAGAAATGTTCTGGTTGAATCTGCCCGGATTGCAAGGGGAAATATCAAAGATATTAGCAAAGTCCGGGCGGCAGATATAGACGGCCTCATAATTCCGGGTGGATTCGGCGCTGCTAAAAACTTAAGCGATTTTGCTGTTAAAGGAAAAGACGCTGTTGTAAATGAAGATGTTAAACAACTTTTAAACGACATGGTTTCCGCCGGCAAACCGGTAGGTGCTATTTGTATTGCTCCTGCAACATTGACTAAAGCATTGGAAGGAAAAAATCCTGAAGTAACTATCGGCAACGATATCGGCACAGCCGGTGCAATAGAGGCAATGGGAGGACAACATAAAGAATGCAGTGTTGACATGATCCACGTGGACAGCAATAATAAACTCGTCACAACTCCTGCTTACATGCTCGGACCAGGTATAAAGGATGTTGCTGTCGGCATAGAAAAACTTGTAAATAAGGTTTTGGAACTTGTTTGAAAAAAAAATATTCTCTTGACATTGTTGTTTTGATCAATATATTTAGCCTTCTTTTTTAATACTGATTTGGAAATCCCTCATCCGGTATTATTTTCCAGGTGAGGGATTTTTTGTTATAATTTATCAAACAGGAAAAGTTTTATGGAAAACAACATACAAAAAGTTAGAAACATCGGCATAAGTGCACACATCGACTCAGGAAAAACAACCCTTACGGAACGGATTTTATTCTATACAAAAAGAATACATGCCATTCACGACGTTAAAGGTAAGGATGGTGTCGGTGCAACCATGGATTCCATGGAGCTTGAAAAAGAAAGGGGCATCACAATTGCTTCTGCAGCCACCTTTTGTAAATGGCAAGGTCATGAAATTAATATCATTGACACTCCCGGTCACGTTGATTTCACAATTGAAGTTGAGCGATCCCTGCGAGTGCTTGACGGCGCAATACTGGTTCTGTGCAGTGTTGGGGGTGTTCAGTCCCAATCCATTACAGTTGACCAGCAAATGAAAAGATACAAGGTGCCGTGCCTTGCGTTCATCAATAAATGCGACAGAAGCGGGGCAAATCCTTTACGGGTCATCAACCAGCTTAAAGAAAAACTTGGTCATAATGCCGTGGCAATGCAAATACCTGTGGGCCTTGAAGCTGATTTAACAGGAATTGTCGACCTTGTTATAATGAAGGCGATCTATTTTGATGGTGACAACGGTGAGGATGTTCGCATCGAGGAAATACCGGATAACCTTATTGATGAGGCGCTTCAAAAGCGGGAAGAACTTATTGATGCTGCCTCCATGTTTTCAGATGAACTTATGGAAGCCGCACTTGAAGATCAGGTAACTGAAGATCTTTTAATATCCGCCGTACGAAGCGGCACCCTTGCACGTGAATTGACTCCGGTTTTTATGGGATCTGCCTATAAAAACAAGGGCGTTCAACCGCTCCTTGATGCTGTTACAAACCTCCTGCCATGTCCGTCCGATGTAGAAAACGAAGCCCTTGACATGGAAGATAATGAAAAGTCGGTTATCCTTTCCAGCAGTCCTGATGATGATCTTGTTGCATTTGCATTTAAGCTTGAAGACGGGCAATACGGCCAGCTTACTTACATACGGGTATACCGGGGAACCCTTGCCAAAGGTATGACAATGGTTAACGTTCGCAATGGAAAAAAGTTCAAAGTCGGCAGAGTTGCCAGGATGCATGCAGACCAGATGGAAGATATTGGTAAAATTGATGCAGGATATATAGGCGCCCTTTTCGGTATTGAATGTGCTTCCGGGGATACCTTTGCTTCTCCGGGAATGAGCCTGACCATGACATCCATGTTTGTACCGGAACCTGTAATTTCTCTTGCGATTGCTCCAAAAGACAACAAGTCTCAGATTAACATGTCCAAGGCCCTTGGCCGATTCACAAAGGAGGACCCAACCTTCAGGACCCATGTAAGTGATGAAACCAAAGAAACCATCATAGAAGGAATGGGAGAACTTCATCTTGAAGTCTATGTCGAGCGGATGCGACGGGAATACGACGCAGAAGTCTCTACAGGAAAACCCCGCGTTGCTTACAGGGAAACAATAACCAGAAAAGCCCAATTCAATTATATACACAAGAAACAAACCGGTGGTGCCGGGCAGTTTGGCCGTGTGGCAGGTTATATTGAGCCGATCGCAGAAGAAGAATTCTTATTTGAAAATAAAATTACCGGTGGCTCCATTCCGACCCAGTTCATCAGTGCATGCGAAAAAGGTTTTAGACAATCCCTTGCCAAAGGGCCTAAAATGGGCTTCCCTGTAACGGGCGTTAAGATTGTTATTAATGACGGTGCATCCCATGCGGTTGATTCTTCCGAAATGGCCTTTCAGTCAGCAGCTCGCGGAGCATTTAAAGAAGGATATGCTAAAGCGGGCCCGGTCATCCATGAGCCCATAATGAAAGTCGTAGTCGAGACTCCCACGGAATTTCAGGGTGCTGTCATGGGTTCCTTGAATCAGCGCCGGGGAATGATAGTCGGTGCTCAGGATGAAGGCCCCATGTGCAGTATCGAATCCCGTATTCCACTTTCTGAAATGTTCAGTTATTCAACTGTTTTAAGGTCCCTGACACAGGGCAAGGCGCAGTTCACCATGGAATTTAATGCATATAAACAGGTGCCGCAGCAGATCATGGAAGAACTTGTCGAAAAAGCCAGGGAAGAAAAAAAGAATGTTGCGTAAATTTGTTCGCGATACCAAAGACTCAGCACAGACAAATATCAATTTCAACAGTACTCAGGCAAAAATCTTTCACCTAAAAGAAAGGAGTCTCAGAATGCTGAAAAACGATCTTATACTACAAAACCCTTTAAGACTGATGGGATATAAAGCCGAAGAGATTCTAACCCCTGGCGGATTCGGTGCGGTACTCGCACGTGCCGGTGTCGGGAAAACATCCTTTTTGGTACAACTTTCTTTAAACTCCCTGCTTAAAAATAAAAATGTTCTTCATATAAGCCTGGATGATCCGGTAAATAAAGTTAATTTATGGTACAGGGAAGTTTTAAGTCGTATAGCGGATCAACACAATATTGAACAGACAAACCAGCTGGTCGAAACTATCCTCCCCCACAGGTTTATCATGACCTTCAGAGTCGAAGGTTTCAGTGTACCCAAACTTGAAGAAAGGCTGTCTGATCTTACCGAGCAGAATATTTTTTCTCCGCAGATGCTTATTATAGACGGACTCCCCTTTGATGAATCCATTTATGAACCGCTTTCCCAGCTTAAAACCCTGGCACAAAAGAATTCATTATATGTATGGTTCACCATGCGAACCCATCGCGATGAAACAATGGGACCAGATGGTATTCCCACCCGGCTGATTAAAGTTGCCGATCTTTTTGAAGTAGTCGTACAGCTCCAGCCTGAAGGAAAAGAAATACATGTTAAAGCCCTGAAAGGAGAGGGAGCGGATTCAGACCATCCATCATTGCTTCTTGACCCTGCTACCATGCTGATAAAAGATCAAACCGGTAGGTGATGTTTGCTTCATAGACGCATTTGAACTCCAGTACAAAAAGTAATATATATCCCTAATTACAACTCTTATTTTCAAGTGCTCCTATTGCCTCCAGCAATTCTTCCTTTCCGAATGGTTTGGTTAATGTACGCTGAGCACCAAGCCTTTTGGCCATATGAAGGTAAGACTCTACTTCACCATGCCCTCCACCTGACATGGCAACAATCTTAGCTTCCGGAAACTCTCGCCGAAGATCAATTATAGTCTCTATTCCTTCCTTTTCCGGCATAATAATGTCTGTGATTACCAGGTCTGTTGGGTCCTCCCGGTAAAGTTTTAGCCCCTTGTTGCCGTCAACAGCATCAACGACTTCATACCCTTCGCTCTCAAGCATCTTCCTAAGCATTTTAAGTATTTGAACATCGTCATCTATAATAAGAATACGTTCCATCTAAGTAAAGAATCCTGACCCAGGGGACCAGACTTTGAGATGCCTATCGAAAGGACTGCCGGATACACCATGTTAAAAGTAACTAAAGTGTCTAAGAGACGTGGTTTCAAAATTTGAATGAAATTGGGCTGTGTTTGGCAATAGAAATCCATAACAGCTTTTATTTTCGCTTTCTCATATTTCCACCTTGCTCTGCCGCCTTTAACTTTCACAAGGGTTAATACTCTCAATTACACAGCAGGTATTTAACAATGCACTATTTCCGGAAAATACCAATTCCTTTAAATGGGCACACTGTTTTTTGTTCATAGATGAACTATGGGCAATCACGTTTCGATATCTTTTTACGACTGTTTCAAGTTTCTCCATAAACCTTTTGCCGATAACAGCCCCGGAAGCAGCACAAATTGTGTCCAAAAAAACGCCGTAGTCCTTTAACGCGTAGTCTTCTTCTAAGGTAAGTTTCAGGATAAAATGATATTGTCCAAGGGTGAGTGACTTTACTTTCGGATAATTAACCTGATCTACCACCTTGGCCAGGTACGTAAAATAAGTAGGCCTGCCTTGTTTTTCACCGGTTTGATTTGTTTTTAAAAATTCAGCTTTATTTCCATTAAGAAAATATGTAAAAGGTTCAACCAGTTTTTGATTTATCTCAGCTTCCAATGCCTTGCACAGTTCCATGCCCACCAGGCTGTAATCCGGCTTTTCTTCCTGTTCCGTCAGAACAGTATAAACCTGTTCGGCTGTGGCCAAATAGGAGCGTGTCTCTTCAGGAAGCGCTT
>JAUWOH010000353.1 GCA_030612225.1 Desulfobacteraceae bacterium | reverse complement strand
AATGATTTCATTGACAACCCCCTATATTCTTTTTGGGTAATATAGTAATTTCTTTTTAACTTGTCAAGCATGTTTTATATTTTCGTAAAAAGCCAGGAAACCACTTTTTGCGAAACGTTTTAAGTTTTAAGATTTAAGTTTTATGTAATTGATAAAACAGATAATTACATTAACCTAAAACTTAACACCTAAAACCTGATGAATTCGACTTTTTACGAATTCATCAATTTTTTTGAGAAAGTTTTTTTTATTTGAGTTGTTTAACTATATAAAGAAGAGACCGTTGAACCGCTATGCAAATTGTTAAAACGGCAAGCTGCCGGCAAAAGAGCCCATGAATAACTTTTCCAAGGTAATTTCGGACGTTGAGTTGATTAAAGCCATCGGTGATGGAGATCATAAGGCATTCGAACTTCTGGCAGACCGGTATAAAAACGCTCTTTATAATTTCGTCTGTCGTTATATTGGAGACATGTCTGCTGCAGAAGAAGTTACACAGGAAGTTTTCCTGAGAATATATAAGGCGGCCTCTAAATTTAAGGTGATAGAAAATGCAAAGGTTTCAACATGGATATTTAAAATAGCTTATAACCTTTCCATGAACGAGTTAAAGCGCCGGAAACGATATTTACGTTTACTAAATGATCATGCCGGTGAAAAAGAAATGGTTGATAGAACACAGGCTCTGGAATCAATTGAAAACCGGGAACTGATAGAAGCCGTATTGTCGGAATTAAGGCTGATCCAGGAAAATCAGAGGGCAGCCTTGCTCCTGCGGGTGAATCAGGGGCTTACTTACAGTGAAATCAGCGAAGTTTTAGATGTTTCTATTTCAAGTGTGGAGATGTTGATCTTTAGAGCGCGCAAGCATTTGAAGCAACATATTAACAGGGAACACAAAAGGTGAGAACATGAAATGTAGAGAAATTCAAGAAAAGTTATCTGCTTACATAGATAAAGAGTTAAATCCAGACCAGTTTGAGAATATAACTCAACATATGGTACACTGCTCTGAGTGCAGCTCTAAATTAGAGGGTTTGCAAAAAGTAGATACGGTTTTAAATAATGCACCGCTTTACAATGTACCTGCAAAGTTTTCCAAAAAACTAATGCAGGAAATACACATAACATCTTCCTCAACCGAAAACTTAAAAATTATAAACCTGATATTTGCACCGGTCACAAAATTCTTTTTGAACTTTTTTACCCTTATTGAGTCTCTAAAGTCTTTTAGAACAGCAACCCTGGACGAATTTAGCGATTTTCCGCCATGCTCCATGGGCTACATTTATTTCAATCTTATTGACCAGAGAAAATGAGGTTAAGCTATGCAAATTTTATACTTCACTTTGGGATGGTTCACCGCATTGATTTTGCTGGCAATTGTATTAGCCGTTGTTTATGCCCGATTGAAGCGAACCAGACAAAAAGCATCAAACATCAAGGGATATCTGGACTTAATACCTGACCTGACTGAAGCGCAACGCAGTCGGCTTCAAGAAATCCGCAGCGTCTTTTCGCCAAAAGTATCTGATATCCGAAAAAAGCTTTATATCAAACGGTCCGAACTGGCAGATCTTCTATTTGCCGAACCGTTTGACAGGCCAAAGCTTGATAATACGGCCAAAGAGATTCTTCGGTACCAGTCAGAACTTGAAAATGAAGTTGTTGAGCACATCCTTGAGGAAAAAGAACTCCTTTCACCTATGCAAAAAAGAAAGTTTTACGAAATCATTGTTGAGCAGTTTTCACACGGTGGACTGGGTGTTCATGATGTTAAGGGAAGAAAAACCTGAAAAATTTTGGAGGTGTGTTATGTCTGATATAAAAAATGAAAATAAAGACTCAAAGTCTGCCTTTCCAACCTTTATGTTTAACCGCCTTGAATTTTCCGGATCACTTGGGGATCTTGGAACTTTACTTCCCATCGCTATTGCCATGATTGTTTTAAACGGCCTTAACGTAACCAATGTTATGGTAACCATTGGCATGTTTTATGTAATTGCAGGTATATATTTCAAAGTGCCGGTTCCTGTCCAGCCCATGAAGGTGATAGGTGCCTATGCTATTGCGGTGGGTCTTACTCCCGCACAAATAATCTCAGCGAGTCTGTGGATGGGGATCTGCGTCCTTTTCATGGGTACAACAGGCCTGATTCATATAATAGGCAAGTACACTCCTAAAAGCACAATTCGAGGTGTGCAGCTTGGTGTAGGAATAATATTGATGACAAAAGGCCTGGCCTTTATGATAAAGCCTGATCCAAACCTTGCCATCCAGTACTTAGGGCCGGTTAACATGGGGATTATTCTTGGCATTATCGGCATGGCGCTTACCTTTCTGCTTCTTGAAAACAAAAAGATTCCGGCAGCAGTTATAGTGATATCCGCAGGTGTTTTGATAGGTCTGTTTATCGGCAAGCCGGTTGAGTTCAGCAAGTTAAAAATAGGTTTTAACGTGCCCATGCCATTCCCTTACGGCATGCCGGCAGTAAGCGACCTTATGTGGGTAATCCCGGCTCTTGTATTGCCTCAGCTTCCCATGACCGTTGGAAACGCAATTTTGTCCAATACTGATCTCATGCATGAGTATTTCGGCAAGCGGGCTCACCGGGCTACCTACCGCTCAATAGCTAACAGCCAGGGCATTGCCGACATCGTAAGTTTTATATGGGGTGGAATTCCCATGTGTCACGGTGCAGGCGGCCTTGCGGCTAACTATAGATTCGGTGCCCGCACAGCCGGTGCCAATGTAATGATCGGAAGCATTTTTGTCCTGCTGGGAATTCTATTCGGCCAGAACGCCATCATTATACTCAACCTTCTTCCAATGTCCATACTGGGTGTTCTTCTGGTTTTTGCAGGCGCTCAACTGGCCCTTATGATACGGGATCTGACGGAAAGAAAAGACCTCTTTGTAGCCCTTGTCATGTTAGGTATAACTCTGACTGTAAATCTGGCCACAGCCTTTATCTGCGGCATTTTTATTGCCTATGCGTTGAAGAGTGAAAAAATTAATGTGTAAAGTGTAGAAGGCACCCGTCTTCGGCTTCAGTCTACGCTTTTAAGCTACGCCTTGACAAGACGCCGAGGCAGGGAAAGGCACAGAGGCACAAAGGCAGAAGATAAAAATATAGACAGAATTCCTTAACTTTAGGCACTTTAGACACTTTAGTTCACTTTAGTCACTCTTCATGCTTTCTTGATTGGTGTTAATTAATTGTTTCTTTTTCTCTTTGCCCTCTTCGATCATTTTTTTCAATTCATCATGCTTAACAGGATCAAATGTATCAAGAACCTGGGAATGAGTTTTCCACCAATAGAGGCATATTTTGGCATCAGTGTAGTTTTCGTCCATCAAGCATTTTTCAATGCACTTCATATTGCTGCTGACTGATTTTTCATATATCTGTTTTTTAAATTCATCAAACTTGTTCTGATCGAACGTTCCTGCGTCTTTTGCATTACTACGCCATATATTAAGGGCACTGCGCGCACTGTAAAATCCGTCTCTTTCAATAACAACTTTAAGTCGCCATAGGCTGATATTGGCAGTTCTTCTTAACAATTTTTGTCGGGCTTTATCATCTTCAACCTGCTCGGTTTCCCCAAAGGCTTTAACCGGCAACATCAACGTTATAACCAGAAAAAATATTGCACTTATATTCGTAATCTTTGTAAAGGCGATCATCTATACCTGCTAATTTTCCACATTTATGAGCCAGTTTCAAAACGTCCCCTTTCGAAGTCTGCGCTTATCTGCCCGATATCTGCGTCAGACTCAAATTTTAATCCTCGAAATACTACATGTATTC
>JAUWOH010000355.1 GCA_030612225.1 Desulfobacteraceae bacterium | reverse complement strand
TCAAGACGTATCGACCGGGAACATCGACTCGTTTATGAAGTCAAAAAAGATAAAATCAGAATATTAGCCTGCCGGTATCATTATTAAAAGCTTGATTTTTGCCACTCAATAAGTTCCTTGAGAAATTCCTGGCCATCTTTTAGTTGGCCTTCTTGAGTGAATGACTGTTCTTTTCGCAGCTCTCGAACATACTGGGGCGCTATTTTCAACCCTTGCTTAATCGAATCCTTTCTCTTTCTGATAAAGATACTCCATGAAATCCAAAACTTCCTGTAATTTTTCCGGAGGAAGCATTTTCGCTATGTTTTGTATTTTTGCTTGAGAATCACTTATTGATTCCATAAACTACCCTCCCTGCTTTGAGAATCTAAACTTGATATAATGAACATATCATGGTTAACGTCTATTATCAAATTCTGTTTTTTAATTGCCACAGACCAGACTTCGCACAAGGCTCCGACCCGACAAGCTCCACCCAGACGGACACCCCAGTACGATAGTCCTTACCTACGGGGCAAACAATATTTTGCAATTCCTCCAGAGATAAACCTTCGGCATTGCTTATTAAAATAAGCTCAGTTGTTTTAGCACTTTTTGTCAGTGTGAGTCTGTGTGTGTCTGCCTGCCCTGTAGCTCCAGCAGATGGTACCGGGGTGGCTTATTTTTATTTTGGCCCTTAATTCTTTACTGTGCAGGCAAAACAGAAAATTGCTTTGAAGCAAGCAGGAGTGAATCAGCTGTAACAAGGGAGAGATTATAAACAAAAGCAGTTGCGGCAAGGAATCTGTGAGCAGGGTCCAGCAAAAGTCTTATTTCGTCAAAACTTCCCACTGGTTTTTATTTACAATTAGGTAAAATGATATCTCCAACAATTTTACCTTCTGACTGAACATCATTGATCCCGATGTTCCTTGAATATGGCCGCAGTCCTGGCCTTTAATGCCACCTCACCAGGATCGTCAGAACTTTTGAGGCAATCAAGGTAATCGTAAAATCCGCTCCGACTGACTTCCATCACCTTACACAGAACGGTGATGTGATAAGCCTTCTTTTCTCGCCGGATGAAGACGAATCTCAACTCGACTCTTTCGCAAAGAAGGCCGCGGCTTTTTTTAATATTTCGCGCTCCATCTTAAACCGCTTGTTTTCCTTTTTTAGTCGACGGTTCTCGACTTCCAGTTCCTTGCGGGTAATACCGCCCTCGCTAAGATCCTGCTCGTCTTGACAGTATTGCCGAACCCGGCGGGTAATATTAGAACCAGCAACATCAAAGGGGTCGGAGAGTTTTTCAATTTCTGTTCCGTCCGCCTTGGGGAGAGTCTCCCCGATCCTTCAAATATTTCTATAAGAAATTTACATTTTTTGTTGCTGATTTTACTACAAAAATGCGTTCATTATTACCCTTAAGGTCGGCAGGTATCATGAAGAAACCATCACGGTCAGGTGAGTATGCCAGGGTATACCCTATCACTACTTCGCTATCTGAAAACTCAACTTGAATCTTTCGGCCTCCCGCTGGTATTTCATCATCATATTCATCGGATCGGGATTCATTTCCCTCACTTTCTTTAACAAAAAACACCGCCTTTAACTGTTCTATATCAATATTTTCCATCTCACCGCTTAACGTTGTTAAATGAAACTGTGTTTTATTAGGGAAAAAGTCGCTGGTATTTCCTTTCATTATTTTGCCGTCTTTAAATTGTACTACAACCTTGTTTTGTACCATAGAGTCCTCCGCTAAAATAGCTATACATTTATTTGAGCGTTATGTGATTATCTTTTTAAATAAAGATGTTTAATTTTGTTTATGAAAGTCTTCAATTCTTGCAAAATTCAGATGTTATGAAACAACCATAAGCAAGATACCTATAAAATACAAGCAAAATTTAACCCGTTTGCAAGATGCACCTTTTTTCCTGTATATGGTATTGATCTTGTGTTGACATGAAAACTCTTTTAAAGAAAGCAGGCGTGAGTCAGCGGTAACAAGTGTGAAATTATAAACAAAAGCAGTTGCGGTAAAAAATCTGTATGGGTGTCTAGCAAAAGCCTTATTTTGTCAAAACTTCCCACTGGCTTTCATTTATGATAGGTGAAATGATATCTCCAACAATTTTACCTTCAGACTGAAACATCCCAAGCCATGACTCGGGTTTATTCGGTTTTGGCGGAGGTGTAAAATGTCTCCAAAGTGCATCAGCTTTAGACATCTGCTCCATCATTTTTTAAGCTGACTGATTTTTGTGCCAGTTTAATAAGATCACCAAGCGCTTTATTTACGGCCTCTTCATCAGGAAACATCGCTGCAACATCCGGATTGAGTAATACCAGATTAGTGCCTGACTTGTAGTCATCATAATATTTGCCACGAATGCCTTGCCCAAAATCATCTCGATGATATTCGGAGCGTAATTCATCGGAATTAACCTTTTTCATAGATCGTCTTGTCCCATTCAAATTCCATTAGCCCGACTTCTCCTCATCAGTTCAACGTTGCGAATTATTATGCAAAGACCTTCAGTTTTTTGTATAAAAACTCTGGGGCGAAGTCAGCACCATTAGGCCAAACAACTGTGTGAAGCTCCTGGTTAACAGTAAAATTCTTAAAATAAGAGATATCCTTTAAAGGCTTAAAAATCTCTCCATCCAATTCTTGTTCAAAATCAATCTCTCCTTCAGATCCTTCTGAAAAATGAAGATAAAGGGTGTAGTTGTCAACATAATTTGCATCGATTACTCTTGGTATCATAGGTCTTCTATAGCCTGTATTCTTTCCGTGCATACTTGAAAATGAATGTATCATGGACGACGACCATGATCAAGTTTTGTTTTTATAATTGCCACAGACACACAGGCGGACACAGATTAAAATTCGCTCAGTTGCTTCAGCCCTTTTTGTCCGTGTGTGTCTGTGTGAGTCTGCCTGTCGAAGCGAAGCGTAGATCCCGCATATCGGGGCCCCGTAGCTCCGGCAGATGGTACTGGGGTGGCTAATTTTATTTTGATGAAAAACTATGTGTTGCGGATATAATCTACTGCTTTTTTAAAGATTCTAATACCGATTGTGGGGACTGGATCGATTTTGGCTTTGCTTCGCTTTGCTTTTTCTTTATTGCGCGTCCAGTCAGGATGGTTGGTAAAATGATTATAGGCTTCGGGGTGGGGCATAAGGCCGAAAATCCGGCCTGAAGGATCGCATATTCCTGCGATATCGTTTAAAGATCCATTTGGGTTAAAAGGGAATTTGCCTTCTGCCGGTCTGCCGTCGGGCATGGCATACTGGACAGCGACCTGGTTGCTTTCAACGAGACGTTCGATGGTCTTGCTGTCCGAATAAAATTTTCCTTCACCGTGTCGTACAGGAAGTTCGAGCTTATCAAGCCCCCTGGTAAAGATGCAGGGAGATTTTAGATTGATCTTCAGCGTTACCCAATTATCTACGAAATTGCCGCAGTCGTTAAAGGTGATCGCCACGGTTCGCTTTTTGTAGTCGTTATCTAATCCAGGCAAAAGCCCCAGGTTTACAAGGGTCTGAAATCCATTGCATATTCCCAGTACAAGGTTTCCTTTTTCTATAAATTCAAGGATGCTTTCTCCTATATTTGTTTTCATGCGAACAGCACAAATCACACCTGCGCCGTGATCGTCCCCCCAGGAAAATCCGCCCCCGAATACCATGATTTTAAAATCATCAAGCCTGACAGATCCGTCAATAAGAGAATTGATATGGACTCTTGTCACCTGTGCATCGGCAAGCTCAAACGCATAGGCTGTTTCATTGTC
>JAUWOH010000293.1 GCA_030612225.1 Desulfobacteraceae bacterium | reverse complement strand
TGCCATTAACGAAGGGTCACGATTTCTATACGGTTTCCAGGAAGAAATCCGAAATACATTAGACGAACATGCTAAAGAGGGTATGGATGTCTATGAAGCTATTCTGGAAAAATCATTCAAGGGAAAGATAATTACGTTTTATAATGAATTCAGAAGAAAAAAAACTCAAAACCGTTTTCCCACAGCCATGGGGCTTGAAGCAGCTTCGGATCTGACACTCCTCCTTAAGTACCTGTCCGGAAGGCTTCCGGTATCCGATTTTGAGCTCGATTTCGGTGTAAAGGGAACACCGCTAAACATGCTAAACAGCCTTTTTAAGTGCCTGGGGGAGTCGATCAACTGCATGGCCCGTCCTGTGGATGCAATCAAACACCAGGCAAAAACAGTTACCGTGGGAACAAGCCGAATTAGTGAAAAAGTTGAAGGAATACTCTTTGAAGCTCTGGCTGCACATAATTTCAAGACCTCACAGCTTATAAACAGAAATATTCTTGTCCTTAAAAACCTTCAACAAATCATTTTTGACATCAAAGGAGCTATTCGATACAGAATCGGCAATTTGAATCTTCTCGGCGAGCCGACGGATGAAACAACAATTGAGGTATTAAAAAAAGAAGGGGTGCTTTTGCCTATTCCATCCCGCGTGGAAACCGACACAAAACTTAAGGGAACCAAAAAAATCATTGTCAGACAGGGAAATGTCTATATCGGCATAGGGCGCAAAGATGACAGGAGTATTATTGTTATTCCAATAATTTCCACTTCCCCGGATATGCTGAACATGATTGAATATCTGCTTTTGCTTAATGTAGGTTTCAAAGAGAATATTCCATTTTCAACAAAGATAAAGGCTCTGGGAGGAAAGTACGAACATATCAAGAATATCGTTCAGGAAAACAGCACTCCATGGGATGACAGGCACCTTGAACTTGTCGAGACTGATAAACTTTTCGGAAGCTCGGCCGAAAAGATAGGGGAATTTATTGTATCGAGCCTGGCGAAGTGAATGACCGGTTTTTAAAAGCACGGGAGGTATTGCCATGAGTAAATTAACGCATGACAAAAAAATGAAAAAGGAAAAGATGAAAAAACGATCGTTAATCGATCGTCGCTTAGGTGATGACAGACGCGAAACATACAGTTTGGATTACTTTAAAAATGACGGAAAAGAAAGAAGAGTTAAGGAAGAACGACGGAAGCAGAGCGAACGCAGGTCCGGCCAAAAATAATGTTATTTGCTGTTTAATAAACCACAGCTATATGTTGAGCAATTTGGATTCCGGCTGATTCTGATAGAGGCAGCTTTCCAGTTCAATGGCCATTATTACTTTTTGGGATACTTCTTTCATCGTTACGGAACCTAAAGTGCCAAGGTATTTTTCCAGCCTGTTTTTTGGTATTGTATGAATATTATCTGTCTGAACAAATGAAGGCTTTGGCAAATTTGCCTTTTGATTTATAAACACCTCGGGGGGATAACCTTTACCCTGTGTTGTAATTTCTGCAACTATGATATTATTGAGATGTTTCAAAACATTTTGTCTTGAAAGAATAACTACCGGGCTTAAGCCAATCCTTCCTCCAAGGTCGATCATCCATATATCACCACGATTCATCAATCACCCCACTGTTCGATTTTTATCCAGGCGTTGGCCTCTTGTATATCATCAGGCTTTTCTTTAATTCCCTAAGAGCTACCAACAGTTTTTGCCTTAAATGTTATTTACCCTACTTCTATCGCATTTTGGCTTTTATTCAAGCTTTGACGTCTTTTGGGAATGAATATTTCCATTGAGTTTACGTATGCTTTTATTATATTTATGACAACTACTATAATACGTGAATGAAAGAAGGTGCAAAATGCCAACAAAATTAACTTTGAGCTTAAACATGGAACAGATTTTTAAAAAACAATTCATTTGACATTTTAGAAAAGTTTATATACTATGATGTCATATTGACATCAAAAATTGCTGTCACATAAACATAGGAGTTTAGACACAATGAAAACAATAACTGGCAGAGGAATAGATTCTATTTTATCAGAGAAATTAAAGCAGGCGGCTAAAGAAGAAGGTAGAAGTGTAAATCAGGTCGTTATAGATACTATAAAACAGCGTTTTGGCATTAAAAAGGAAAAAAAATATACCATGGTATATCATGATTTAGACCATATGTTCGGCAATTGGTCCACAGAGGAGTTTGAGCGGATTCAGGGGAAAATTGATAAAGAACGAAAAATAGACAAAGAACTCTGGTCATGAACAAAATTCTTATTGATACAAATATTTATTCACATGCTCTGAAAGGAGATCCGGATACTATTGCTGTTTTACAGAGAGCTCAAAAAATAGGAATTAGCGCGATCAGCATTGGCGAGCTAATTTCCGGCTTTAAGGGAGGAAACCGGGAATCCCGGAACAGAGCGGAGCTCGGGGAATTCCTGGATTCACCTCGTGTGCAGATATATTGCATTGATGATGATACTGCAGAATTTTATGCTGATATCCTTAACCTTTTAAGGGAGAATGGTAAACCGATACCTACTAATGACATATGGATTGCTTCTGTTGCCCGGCAGTACGGCTTAAAAGTATTTTCAAAAGATCAGCATTTCAAATATATATCAGGGCTGATGCTAATTTAATAAGTGCAGATTATAAACAAAGTAAAATTTATGTATGTACGCCAACTGAATTCCTGAAGTTATTTAATGCAGGGAGGAAGTTATCATAAGCGGTGGCGGCTCCGTGCTTCCCGATAAATCGGGACAAGCTGGGCTTCATCAGCCTCCGGCGGATTACGCTCCCTGCGCTCGAAGCCAGTCTTTATTTTAATTCCCCGCCCGCCGGTTTTGTGCCGGTTCGAAGGAGGGGGCTGTCATGATTTGGTGCACAACTACATATTAGACTTTGATCAGACAGAATTTTATCTTTTTATCAGCCTCCGGCAATGCAGTAAAATGCCGTCAATGATAAAGTCGCAATATGTAGCCTGTCGAAGATCCCGTTCCACGGGGACACAAATCACGCCAGTCGGAGCCGTCAGGCGGAGATCCCGGCTCTTTCGGGGCTGAGTCCCTTACTTTATATAATCAGATATGAAGTCCCGCAACCGGCGGGGTTGAGCCCCTTACCTTATATAATCAGATGTGAGATCCCGCCGATAAGCGGGGTCCCTTTGTGCGATTTACCAAGTCCTTACCTGCTCATAGTTTTACAACATTTACGCCCCAATAAGGCATTCTGTCATTTTTATTGCAAAAAAAAGAAAAGGCAGTAAAGCTATGCCCGTTACTACCTTATGTTTATGATAGTTGTTTACTAATTTACGGATGTCTGATTCTCGGCCTCATAGGTCAATAGTAGACCTGACCCCATTTCAAGGATTTAATCGACATATCAATATATCAAGGATGTCCCCCAACCCAGAGATATTTCTCTACAGTTACGCCGTCAACTATTTTGGTAATTCTTCTTCCCAGAGGATCGTGAACATATTCTACGATGCTGTGGCCAGACAAGGTAGCATTTAACATCATTTAATACTTGACGATGTAGTATGTCCTAAAAAAAGGATTAAATTGTTACAATCCCTTTTATAAAAATCTGTCAAAAAAATATTGCTAAAAGTCATAAATTTCATATAATACCTATATAGATATTTTTATTGACACATGTGGTATTTTTGTGCCAAGATACTATTCAAAACATTACTCTAATTTTAAAGGGAATTTTAAACCTGTGATATAATAAAAATTGAGCAGTATATTGTAACATATCAAAAGGGGGTTATATGTCTTTTGCAAAAAATCTTGCAAAGTTTAGGAAAGAAAAAGGATTAACTCAGAAAGAACTTGTAAGGATAAGCGGAGTGGCCATTTCTCAAATAAGGCGATATGAGACGAACAAATCCACACCGTCACTTGATGCAATCACAAAATTAGTTAAGGCGCTTGGTGTCTCAATAGATGAGATGGTATTTGCCAAAGCCACAGGGGTGGCACAAAATAAAATTATTGACCGCGAACTTTTAGAACAGTTTGAGTCCATATCAAAAATGAGTAAAGATGAAAAATACATAGTTAAAAAAATTCTTGAAGGGGTTATTGTGAAACATCAGGTTGAAAGCTTAATAAAACCAAAATATGAAAAATCATGGTCGGAAAGGTTCAGAGAAATTACCGACAGACTTGCAAAAGGTGCTGAACATTATGAGCAGGATGAAATTGACAGTGTTATTGATGAGGCAGTTGAAGCGGTAAGGGCAAGACGATATGCTCATTCTTAGAGCGGTCATTGATACCAATGTAATGGTCAGCGTGGCTTTTGCAAAAAAAGGATTGGCAAAAAAACTTAGAAACCTGATTGCTGATGATGCATTTATACTGATTACCTCAAAAGCAATTTTAAAAGAGCTTTACGAAGTCCTCCATTATCCGCATATTGTTGAACGGTTTAAGCCTTCAGAAGAGGATATTGAAGAGTTCATCGGCATGGTAATCGAACATGCTGTAATCACCAAAGGAACTTACAGCATTGACGGAATAACGGAAGATCCAAAAGATGACATGTTTATTGCCTGTGC
>JAUWOH010000104.1 GCA_030612225.1 Desulfobacteraceae bacterium | reverse complement strand
ATCTGCGGTATTTATGATTTTAAGCAAGATTTGGATATTTTCCGATTCAAAATGCATTTCCGGAATAACCAGGTCATACTGTTCTGTAACTACCGGTACAAAATCGAGATTCAGTGCTTTTGCTGCAGCATATATACCCAGGCCGACATCAGCAGTGCCGCTTAATACCGCAACGGCCACCGACATGTGAGTAAACTCTTCGTCCTCGTATCCTTTTATTGCTGAGGGATCAATACCAAGCTGTTTTAACTTGTAATCGAGCAGAATCCTGGTGCCCGAACCTCCCTGCCTGTTTATAAAGCTTATATCATCACGGCCGAGATCTTCGATTCCTTTTATTCCTTTTGGATTTGAAGGTTGTATAATCAGGCCCTGATCTCTTATCACCAGGTTGACCAGTTTGACGTTTACTTCAGGTATATATCTTTTAATGTATGAAATATTATATGTTCCATCTTCTGCATCTAGAAGATGTGATCCTGCCAGGTGGCATACCCCTCTTTTGATGGCCATCAACCCGCCCATGCTGCCGACGTGGCTGGACGAAAGCGTCAGGTTTCCGTGCCTTGCCTTTAGCTGGTCGGATAGAACATCAAGGGTATTGTCATGGCTTCCCACAACAACGATAGTATTATTAACAGAAGAGATAGGACGCAAAAGTTCTGCAAAGACAGGCTCATTATCCTTTAATCCTTCCATGTGATTAGGTATCCTGATAATACCGTCTGCCTCTGTTATGGATGTTATGCAGCCTGCTCCCCTGGGAAGAGGTGTTGCGACGACTCTTCCGCTGACTTCACCAAGCTTAACCCGCAAAAACTCTTCAACCCCGAGTTTTGATGCGATTTTTCTGGTCGGTTCCACCTGGACAGTTGTTCTTTCCATGTCCGGCTGTCCCAGCATTGAGTAAATCAAAGGCCTGACAAACTGTTCAAAGGCAATAATTGCAGATACGGGATACCCCGGTATTCCGAATACGGGTTTATCATCTGTTGCCCCGATGATAACAGGTTTCCCGGGCATCATTGTAACACCATGTACAAGCACTTCGCCCAGGTCGGTAATTACTTCCTTTGCATAATCCTCAGATCCTGCCGATGATCCCCCGATAATCAGCACCATTTGAAAATCACTGCCTGTTGCATCTAAAACAGCTTTTTTTATCTTTTGGGCATCATCGATCACCATATCGTGACGGGAAAACATACCTCCACAAGATTCAACCAGACTACCAAGAACATAAGAATTCGATTCAAGAACTTCACCCGGTTTCAGCTGGTCAAGGTCAAAATTACGCCAGTCAACAAGCTCCGAGCCTGTTGGTATGATAAGGATGTTCGGCTTTTTTCTAACTGAAACAGAAAAGATCCCACCGGAAAGAAGTGCGCCCACGCAGTAAGGTGTAATCACATGATTTTGAGGGAATAAAAGCTCAGTTGCCACAATATCTTCCCCCATCTTCCGGACATTCTGCCATGGAAATGCAGGCGCCTCGATCACTACACGGCTTTCGTCTTTAATAATGATATATTCAATCATAACAACCGCATCGGTATTTTCAGGCATGACGTTACCGGTATTGACATAAAAAGCATCCTTGCCGACAACCAGCTCCTTTGGCTTTGTCTCACTTGCGCCAAAAGTTGTCTGTGCTTTTACAGCGATTCCGTCCATTGCCGCAGCATGAAAATTGGGAGATGAAAACCCGGCAAAAGTGGGCTCAGCAAGTACACGGCCTACCGCTTCCGGGACAGAAACCATTTCTATGCCGGGCAGGCCGAAAACCGGAAATCGTTTAAAAAGTATTTCCCGGGCTTCTTTAAGCGTTTTCATTTTCAGATATACATTTCGATTTTTATTCATAGCTATTTCCTGTTTTTAATAATTTAGCTGTTCTCGAATGGGACACGGATGAACACTGATTACACAGATATATTGGTGCTTTTTGTGACTATGTCAAAAAAAGCACCAATATTATGAAAATCCGTGTGAATCTGTGCCAATCTGTGTCCTGTTCTTATAAAGGAATAATCTTGACTTCCGTATCCTTATCCAACCCTTCCGTGTTGATTCCTACCTCAATAAGGCCGTCAGCCTTTATCATGGTATTGATAAGACCGGACTTTCCGAGTATCGGTTCCGCCCACAAAGCGCCGGCTTTTTCAAACAGGCGCACACGGATATAATCAACCCGCCCCTGGGCGGATGATACATTTCTGCTGAGATTTGCGGAAATATTCAATTTTCTATTATTTAGCGAAACGCTGCCTGCTATATGTCTGATAAAAGGCAGTACAACGGTTTTGAAAACAACCATGGCGGAAGTTACATGCCCGGGAAGCCCCCAGAAAGCTTTATTTTGTGTCTTTGCCAGTATTGTCGGCTTTCCCGGACTTATGGAGATTCCGTGTACAAGTATGCTGGAATCAGGCAGGTTTGACAGCACGTCTATTGTAAAATCACGCATGCCCACTGAACTACCTCCTGAAATCAACACCATGTCTGATTTTGAGAGAGCCTCGGCACATTTGCTGTAAAGAGCATCATAATCATCGAGGACGATCCCGAAAGTAAGCGGGATACCTCCTGCTTCCTGAACCTGGCCCGATAGTGTATATGTATTGATATCACGAATTTGTCCCGGTCCAGGAACTTCATCAATCGGCACAACTTCGTCTCCTGTAGATATGATGCCGATTACAGGCTTTTTGTAAACCTTGGCAGCAATTTTTCCCAGGGCAGCTAAAAGACCTGTTTCCTGGGGCCTTAATTCCTGTCCGCGTGAAAGAACAACCTCTTTCGATTTAATATCCTCCCCGGCTTCAACAACATGTTGTCCGGGAGCAACACTTTTGTAAATTTCGATTGTAGTATCATCCAGGGCTTC
Source organism: Desulfobacteraceae bacterium (assembly GCA_030612225.1). Lineage (GTDB taxonomy): Bacteria > Desulfobacterota > Desulfobacteria > Desulfobacterales > JAUWMJ01 > JAUWMJ01. The sequence goes on along the minus strand of JAUWOH010000104.1, from coordinate 6,290 downwards.
TGTGTGTTCAATCATTACAACACTGTCAGAACCGTCCGGCAACATACCACCTGTTGATATTCTGGCGGCTTCGCCTGTACTGATGGAAAAATCCGGTGATTCGCCCATGGCAACAGAGCCTTTTACAGCAAGGTATGCGGGATTTCCTTCTGTTGCGCCAAAGGTTGATGATCCCTTGACCGCATATCCGTCCATTGTGGAACGGGAAAAATCCGGCAGGTCAACGTCCGAAACGATATTATTGGCAAGGATCCTTCCTGCCATATCAGACAAATAAACTTCTTCGGTATCTACTACAGGAAATTCGGAAGTGTATTCTAGTACCTTATCTAAATCTGTTACTTTAAAGAATTCTTTCATGATTTTTATTTTTCACCACGGATCTTCACGGAAATTTACTGATAAAAAAATAAGCTTAAAGTGTTGCAAGTTCTGCATTAATTATCTGTGATTTTCCGTGTCTTTCCGTGGTAATTTTTTATTTTACAAGTGGTAGTGCTGCTCTGAATTCATCCGTACCGGCTTTTTGGAGCAATTCATACATAAGCATCTCCGTTGATGTAATGGTAGCACCGTCTCTTTGCATCCTGTCTAAAGCAATCTTCCAATTATGGGGAGCGCGTGAAGCTACAGCATCACTTACAACCTGTATGCTGTATTCAGACGGCGCATCAAGAGCTGTTTGTGTGACACAGATATGGGACTCTATTCCAGTGAGAATTAATGTTTTTCGGTTAAACCGGCTGATATGATCAGCAAATTCTTCTAACCCGAAACAGCTGAATGTTATCTTTGAAATCGGCTGGATTTCCTTAATTTCCGATCGTATTTCCTCAACGGTATCTCCGAGATTTTGCTGCTCGGTAAGAACAATGGGTAGCTGAAGTATTTTTGCCAGTTTGACCAGCTTTATAACATTTTCAATGGCCGCTTCAGCCCCGGTAATAACAGGAACCAGTTTTTTTTGCATATCTATTACAATTAAAATACAATCTTCTTTGTTCACCAACGAGGAACTTGATAGCATGTTTATACCTCCTTTATTTGATGGCGTTGTAAAGAGAAGCTTTTATCAAATAACATAATAGGGATTCTGCTTCAAGCATTTAGGCTGCTTATCTTTGATTTAAAACTATGTTTACTTGCAAAACCCTGAAAAAGGTTATAACTGCATAAATAGAGTTGATGATCCCAACTATGACAAGCTGGAAATGAAAAAGATTTTGTAACTACTCAGGTGGATAGGCCGAAGGCTGCACGCGGCGCAAGCGCCTGCGCTGCGCGAAGACTGTCAGGGAAAAGCGCATTTTGAAGCCATGTTTTTTGCCACTAAAACAACAAACGTACAACTAAAGTACCAAGAGGAAACCATGCCAGACGAGTCCGAATCACAAATACCAGTCCAAAGGGCGGAAAAGCCTAAATTTCTAACCCGCATCCGGTTTGATGAGTTTAATCTGCCTACAGAGATCATATCCGGTCTAAAGGATGCCGGTTTTACTTTTTGTACTCCCATTCAAGCTGAAACCCTTCCAGTATCCCTGACCAACAGGGATGTTGCCGGACAGGCACAAACAGGCACAGGAAAGACAGCCGCTTTTCTTGTAACAGTCTTTAGCAGAATTTTGTCTTTGCATGAGCATATGCCCGATACGCCGTCAGCGCTTATTGTTGCGCCAACCCGTGAACTGGCCTTGCAGATCTATGAGGAAGCCATGCTCATCGGACGGCATACAGGCTTGAGAATAACCCAGGTAGTCGGAGGAGTTGACTACCAGAAGCAGGCCGAAATACTTCGTCGGGGTGTGGATATTATCATATGCACTCCAGGCAGAATCATCGACTATTTCAAGCAGGGTATCTTTAAAACAAAGGGCATTAAGCTGCTGGTTATTGACGAGGCTGATCGTCTTCTTGATCTTGGTTTTGCTAAGGACATGCGCTATTTACTGAGCAAATTACCCCATTATGAAAAAAGGCAGTCGATGCTCTTTTCCGCTACGCTCTCTTTTCGCGTCATGGAGCTGACTTACGAATATATGAACCTGCCTGAATTCATCTCAATTACACCGGAAGAGGTGACTGTAGAAGGGGTTGAGCAATCTTTGTTTCATGTCGGCAGCGACGAAAAGTTACAGCTTCTTCTAGGGTTGCTGAAAAGGGAAAACTGGATACGCGTTCTTATCTTTGTAAACACAAAGACAGGAGTAAATTGGCTTACATCAAAACTCAAGGGCAACAGATGGCCTGCTGAAGGTATCACGGGGGATCTTCCCCAGCGCAAAAGATTCAACCTGATGGGGCGGTTCAAGGATGGCAGTATAAAGATCCTTGTAGCAACGGATGTGGCTTCCAGGGGCATCCATGTCGAGGATATAAGCCATGTAATAAATTACGACCTTCCCCAGGATGCAGAGAATTATATTCATAGAATCGGCCGGACTGCAAGGGCAGGGAAAGCCGGACGGGCATTGTCGATTGCATGCGAGAGATATGTCTTTCATCTTGAGCCCCTTGAGGAAATGCTTGGCTATAAGATTCCTGTTGTCTGGCCTGAAAATGACTGGTTCATAGAAGACAAGGCCGGCCCGGTTTTTATTGCTCCGCGTGACCGAAAAAGAAGATCTGCACAGAGACCAACACATGCAAAAAAGTACCATGCCAGGCAAAAAGTTTCTGGAAAAGCAAGGAAAAGCTCTTATCCTGGCGCTTTATTTGGTTTTGGTCCACCGTCCGAGAAGGAAAGTCGGCCCGCACCACCCGCTCATAAAAACCAACCTGGCGATAGAAAGAAAAAAAGCCGTTTTAATAAAAAAAATAGCGTTGCTCAAAAGCACAAGACTTCCTAAGCCACGGACCAGTTCCAAAGGTAATATTATTTCCAAATGCGGTCGCCCTGTGTTTTCTACTTGATAAAGTCGCTTTTTTTATCTAAATTATCCTTCATGGGTTACGTCTTTAATTTTAATGATGCCATTGCTTACGAGCAGTGGTTTAATGATCCACAGAACAGATTTGCCGCTGATCTTGAGAGTCGGCTTATGGTGGATATGCTCAAGCCTATGCCTCGTGAGACGCTGCTCGATATTGGATGCGGAACCGGAGCAAGTCTTGTTCCTTTTATTGAAAAGAGTCTTAACGTAACAGGGGTTGATCCATCACCGTATATGCTCGATATTACACTTAAAAACCTTGGAAATCGCGTGGAGCTTTATCGTGAATTTGCAGAAGACCTCCCATTTGATGACAATTCCTTTAACTATGCATGCTTTGTTACAACCCTTGAATTTGTTGATGATCCCCAAAAAGCCATAGAAGAAGCCTGCAGGGTTGCAAAAGACAAAATATTTATCGGGGTGCTTAACAAATATGCAATTAAAGGACTCGAGCGGAGGGTCAGGGGAATATTTACAAAAACCATTTTTAACCATGCAAAATTCTTTAGTGTCTGGGAGATAAAACAAATCATTAGAACAGTTTTAGGACGAGTTCCTGTATCCTGGCGGACTGTTTGCCAACTGCCGGTGGGATCCGGAAAATTCGCTAATAACTTAGAGCAATCCAGGTTAGTTCAAAGATTTCCGTTCGGTGCTTTTGCAGGCGTTGTAGTGACCCTTGTTCCCCGTTTCAGAACCAGGCCCCTTGCAATGAAGTATCGGCAGAAACATACGGTCAGCACGGTAACAGGCTGAGACCTCTGCAAAACGGATTACCTGAATGCTCATTAGGACGTATTATTCAAAGGAATAAATTAATACGATTTTTTAATGGATGATTAAAAGGAAAGACGATGGAAGCTTATCTTTATGAAACTCTGAAAGATAATAAAGTTAATTGCAATCTTTGTAATCATCGCTGTGTAATAAAGGAGGGAAAGCGGGGGATTTGCGGTGTCCGGGAAAACCAGGAAGGAACATTAAAAACTCTTGTGTATGGAAACCTGATTGCCCGGCATATTGACCCCATTGAAAAAAAACCTCTTTTTCATCTTCTGCCCGGCAGCCTTTCCTACTCTATAGCAACCGTGGGCTGCAATTTCAGGTGCCTTTTCTGCCAGAATGCAGATATTGCACAAATGCCGTCGGATAACAAAGGGTTGATAATAGGAGATTTAAGCACTCCCGAAGATGTTGTGAATGCAGCAGTAAAAGGAGGATGTAAAAGCATTGCCTATACTTATACCGAGCCTACAGTATTTTTTGAATTTGCCTATGATACAGCAAAACTGGCAAACAAAAGGGGAATATATAACGTCTTTGTAACAAACGGATACATGACAACTGAAGCCATAGAGATGATAAGCCCGTACCTGGATGCAGCCAACGTTGACTTAAAGGCGTTTAACGATGATTTTTACAAAAAATATTGTTCATCCAAATTAGAGCATGTTAAAAAAACATTGCAGACAATGAAAACCCTCGGTATTTTTGTTGAGGTTACCACCCTGCTTATTCCAGGCCTGAACGATGATAAAGATGAACTTAAAGATCTGGCATCATTTATTGCAAAATCCTTAGGCCCTGAAACCCCATGGCATATCAGCCGGTTTCATCCCACATATAAGCTGACGGACAGGCCTCCGACACCGGTTAAAACCCTGGTTATGGCACGGGAAATCGGCATAAATGCAGGATTGAAATATGTTTATACAGGCAATGTGCCCGGGGAAAATGGTGAAAAAATGTTTTGTTATAATTGCAGCAGGATTCTTATCGATCGCTGGGGTTATACAATCAGTAAAAATTTAATTGAAAACGGCCGGTGCCCCCATTGCGGCGCAATAATAGACGGGGTTGGCATGTGAGCCAATTTCAAAACGCTCCCTTTCGAAGTCTGCGCTTATCTGCCCAATCTCTGCGTCAGGCTCAAATTTTGGCACTTTAGTGAAGCTTTAGCGCTATCCTCGAAATACTCAATGTATTCCTCCGGTTAAAATTTTCGCCTTTCTTGACCTTGGACAAAATTGAACATTTTGAAACTGGCTCATGTAATGGAGTAATGATGGATAAAACACTAAGTAAAGCGATATTCGGCCCAATGCGGCTGCCGTTTCTTGTTTTAACCCCGGCATGTGTTCTGCTCGGCGTTGCCACAGCAGCTTGGTCAGGAAATGTATTAAACCTGTTCCATATTGCGCTGGTCCTTATCGGTGCGGTCTCAACACACATCAGTGTGAATGCTTTAAACGAATATGATGATTTTAAAAGTGGTCTTGATTTAAAAACTGAGCCGACACCGTTCAGTGGCGGAAGCAAAGCACTCCCTGATAATCCCGATAAGGCCCATATTGGCCTTATCACAGGGCTGATAACCTTTGTTATTGTTATCCTTACAGGGATATACTTTATCTATGTCCGGGGAGTTTGGCTTTTGCCTTTAGGCGCTTTTGGACTGATTATTGTGGCAACTTATACCAGATGGATCACTAAAAGCCCGTTTTTATGTTTAATTGCTCCCGGACTTGGATTTGGGCCTCTAATGGTAATGGGTACCGACTTTGTTCTTACAGGTTCATATTCCTGGACAGCGTTTTTTGCATCCATGGTTCCTTTTTTTCTTGTCAGCAATCTTTTGCTTTTAAACCAGTTCCCGGATGTCATTGCCGATAAGAGCATCGGGAGAAAGCATTTGCCGATAGCAATCGGAATAAAGGCCAGCGTAAAAGTTTACGGTCTTTTTCTGGCATGTGCCTATATAACGATTGTTCTGGGATATATTACCGGAACACTTCCTGTGGAAGCATTTCTGGCCCTTTTATCAATTATTCTTGCAATTCCAACAGTAAAAGGTGTTGCCAGATACGCCAATGACATCCCCAGACTTATTCCTTATATGGGCAGAAATGTTATCATCAATATCGCAACGCCTGTGCTCCTCGCTGTTGGTCTGTTTATCGGCAGGTAATAAACGTGTAAAGGTAAACATTCTTCCTTGACACATGTGATGCTCTTAGTTAGATAAAGCCGGAACCTGATTGAATATTGATTATTGAAGATTGAATATTTGTTGAATCACTGCGCTTGTCCATTGAAGATTGAATATTGAATATTTGTTGAATCACTGCGTTCCAGGCGTCGCATACGGCTTCAGTCTACGCTTCCAGCTACGCCCTGACAAGATGCCCCGGCAAGCTATCTTTTAATATAATTGATAGAATTCCTTCAATTTTCAATATTCAATAGAAAATATTCAATTGTTCAAGATAATTATACTAATTGCTTTTTTGCCACAAAACGCAAAAATTTTACAATTAAGGAACTAAAACCAAAAAGAGAGGCTCAATGGCAAAA
>JAUWOH010000217.1 GCA_030612225.1 Desulfobacteraceae bacterium | reverse complement strand
ACCTGCAAGGCCGATCATCATAAGGATATATGCAATGTTTGGATCGCTTATGGTCTTTAAAATTTTAGTCCTTAAACTTTCTTTAATTATCTTTTTTATCGCATTGTCCAGCTCAAGGACACCTTTTTCTTCGATTTTCCTGCCGTTAATTTTACTGATCAGATCATCGATATCTTTTGCAATAAGATCTATAATATTTTCTTTCAGTGCTTCCGATTCGGTCACGGACACGCTTTCCCGCACGGCCTTTTCAGCCCATTCGACATTCCTTCCCCTCTTTTGAGCAATACTTTTTACGTGGGCCACCATGTCGTTAGTCACCTTTTCAGACATGGTCTTTTCTATTTTTTTGCCCCCTGCAGCCACCGGATGAGCAGCCCCGATATTAGTTCCGGGAGACATGGCAGCAATGTCCGCCGCCATTGTAATCATTACACCGGCTGAGGCCGCCCTCGCTCCGCTGGGTGATACATACACCACCACAGGCACCTTACTTGCAAAAATCCCCTTGACAATACTGCGCATAGATTCGGCCAGCCCTCCTGGAGTGTCAAGTTCTATGATAATACACGCTGCATCGGCATCAGAGGCCTTTTTAATCCCTGATATTATAAATTCAGCCACTCCCGGACTTATTGCATCAGAAATCTTTATAATATAGATCTCATTTTTATCTGCAAAAACATTTGAAGAAAAAGCAACTGTAAAAAGCAACAGGACTGAAATTATAGTTTTCATTTCATCTCCTTCATCATGATCTTCATATCTTCCCATACATCGCGCTTTTTATTCGCATTTCTGAGAAGATAAGCAGGATGATATGTCGGCATAACTTTTATTCCCATGTAATCATGAAAATGTCCCCTGAGCCTGGAAATGGGCTGTTTTGTCTCTAAAAGTGTTTGAGCAGCAAAGGTTCCAAGGGCACAGATAAAATCCGGTTTTATCACTAAAAGTTGACGTTTCAGAAATGGAAAGCATGTCTTTATCTCGTCAGGCATGGGATTCCTGTTTCCGGGCGGACGGCATTTTATTATATTGCAGATATAAACTTTTTCCCGTGTTAAATTAATGGCCTCAATAATTTTTGTAAGAAGCTTGCCCGCAGCACCTACAAACGGCTCCCCGCTTTTATCCTCTTCATAACCAGGCCCTTCGCCTACAAATACCAGCCGCGCCTTTGGATCACCTGCACCGAAAACAATACTTGTCCGCTTTTCAGAAAGGGTGCACCTTTTACAGTTACCGATATCTGTGCGAATAGATTCCAGTGTTTCATCGGCGATTGTCACGTCGCTCCCCCATTTTTCTATTGTATCAAGGCTCTTCGCAGAACAATCAAACCCATTGCAACCCAGCCCTTCCATAAACTTAAGGGTGTTGTCTATTTCTTCAATAATATCATTAACAGCCTGTTTTTTGTTCATAACTAAAGAATCCACGCCTACAGGAGGTGGCATTGATTTACCCCTCGAAGAGGGTGTCGGGCACACTATGTTTTAAGTGCCTAAAGTGTCTAAAGTGAGCTAAAGTGACTAAAGTTAAGGAATTCTGTCTATTTTATTTTTATAAAAAATGGCTTGCCGGGGCGTAGCCAAAGGCGAAGCCTGGAGCAAAGCGACACAACAACTTTAGACACTTTAGTCACTTTAGCTCACTTTAGTCACTCTTATTACTCAGGCAAAGCCAATTATCTCTGACCACATACAACGTTGTTTTAAAATAAATTTTCTGCAGCTCATCGGCTTATCATCCCACCCGTTCAAGTATACGATCTAAAAGCAGGTGTGCAACTTCATTTTTTTCCATTTCCGGTATCGATTCCTTTTTGCCGTCCTTAAAAAACAGCGTTACCTTGTTTGTATCTGTCCCGAAACCTGAAGATGAATCCCCGACAAGATTTCCGGCAATTATATCAAGATTTTTTTCTTTAAGTTTCTTTCCTGCATTTATTTCAAGATCCCTGGTTTCTGCAGCAAAACCGACAAGTATCTGGTCTTTCTTTCTTTTGCCAAGTTCTTTCAGAATATCCTGGTTTTTTATAAGATCAATGATCATTTCATCATTATCTTTTTTTATCTTATGTTTTTCTTTCTCTTTAGGACGATAATCTGATACGGCCGCCGCTTTTATTATGATATGGCAATCTTCCATATGCTCGAATACTGCTTGTGCCATCTCCTGTGCTGTTTTTATCCTCACAACGTTTACATTGAGCGGATCAGGAATATTCGCAGGACCGCTAATTAAGGTGACATCCCCTCCCCTGTACTCAGCCGCCCTTGCAAGAGCATAACCCATTTTGCCTGATGAAGGATTGGCAATGAACCTGACAGGATCGATAGCTTCCCAGGTTGGGCCTGCGGTTACAAGCACCTTTTTATCCCTCATATCCTTTATTGTTAGCATTTTTAAAAGCCTGTCAACAATATCTTCCGGCTCGGGAAGACGACCCGGTCCTGTTGTGCCACATGCAAGTTCTCCGGCATCAGGTTCTATGACAAAATACCCGTCATTTCTTAAAGTTTCGAGGTTTCTTTTTACAGCCCTGTTTTCATACATATGCGTGTTCATGGAAGGACAAATGCCAACAGGACAAGTAACGGCAAGCATGAAAGTACTCAGAGCATCATCAGCAATACCGTTTGCAAGCTTTCCAACAATGTTTGCCGTTGCAGGGGCAATAATTACAGCATCTGATGCTTCAGCCCAATCAATATGTCTTATGGAAGCATCGAAGCTTTGTTCAAAAAGACTTGAACAGACCGGCTCCCCTGATAACGCTTCAAAAGTAAGTGGTCCGACAAATGCCCCGGCGTTTTCAGTCATGATCACCCTGACATTTGCCCCCTGCTTTTTAAGAAGTCTTAAAAGTTCAACACTTTTGTATGCTGCAATACCACCGCATACACCAAGTACAATGTGTTTATTTTTTATCACAGTTGTCATTGTCTATCCTAATAAAGTCGGAATTAATCATGGACTATTAATTGTAAGCGTTCACGGAACGTTGAAATTAGAAAATAGAAATTGGAAATTTGGCCTTCATATTTTTGTTTTTGGCCAAGTTCTTCAATTATTGCTTTGTATTCTGTAGCATTTGACTCAGACAAAACCTTTCTTCTCATAAGTTTTCGCAACCACGATTTGGTTTCTTCAAATCCCTCGAATTTCTACTTTCTAATTTCAAGTTTCAAGCCGTGAACGGCTACGAGCTATTTTAACAGCCCTGACCCTGGTTCATTCATGGTCGGTGCGACCCATATCTCAATTCGTGTACTCATGCCTTCAGTAATGTTTATCACACACCACCTGTTTTGTTTCTGGAAAAGCATTATGGTGCGGGACGATTTAAATGAGCTGATCAGTCGCCAGTTGTCTTTTGCCATGTTCTTTTCAAAAAAAGAGATTAAAGATCCAATTTCAACTCTCCCCTTTAACACTAAAACTCCTGCCGAAAAACCGGAAGTTGTGTATATAAATGATGATTTCCTGTCAACTTTCAGTTCTCTTGGAATAAGGACATCTCCGAAATCATAATATAAAGGACCTGTTTTATCTTTCTGCCGGCTTGCTTCATGAGATTCCGAATCACTTCTTTCGCTTGGCAAAGTAGAACACCCGGTGATAAGAAAGATTAAACATATAACAATCCCGATGCATAATATAGCTGAATTTACCCTTTTTTGCCCTGCCATCTCCTACCTCCTTGCGCCCTGATCAATGTATGAAGCGTATGTACGTGCTATACCCTCTTTTAGCGTAACTTCAGGTTTCCAGCCAAGGCTCTTTAACCTTGAAATATCAAGCAACTTTCGTGGCATACCGTCTGGCTTGGACCTATCCCAAATCACATTTCCTTTATAGCCGACCACTCCCCTTGTTATTTCAGCGAGTTCTTGAATCGTCATATCACTTCCTGTTCCGATATTTATATGAGAAACCATCGGTCTGTCGTTACTTCCGACCACGCTTCTCTCAGAAGCCGTTATATCCGGTTTTGTAGCGGAAGCTGAAAAACCGGTTGACCTCAAAACATCATAGTGCTCATCACTTAAATTCAGTAATAAAAGGCAGGCTGCTGCCATGTCATCAACATAAAGGAATTCTCGCTTCGGCACCCCGCTCCCCCATAGCATTATTCCGGAAGGCGCCTGTGAAGGAGATTTTCTGTTTTGTTTTGAAATAGATTTCAGGCTTTCTTGTATATCTTCAGGAATAGTACCATATTTTGATTCGTCCCTGTTAATACCTTCCCAGTCGCCATGCTCGGCAAGCTTTGCCAGGTGGAATTTGCGAATCAAAGCAGGCAGAACATGAGAATTCTTTAGATCGAAATTGTCATTCGACCCATACAGGTTTGTCGGCATAACAGACCGGTACTTTGTACCATACTGGCAATTATAAAATTCACAAAGCTTGATGCCGGCAATTTTCGCAATGGCATACGGTTCGTTGGTCGGCTCAAGCGATCCTGAAAGCAAAGCTTCCTCTTTCATAGGCTGTATGGCATGTTTCGGGTAAATACACGAACTTCCCAGGAAAAGAAGCCTCTTAATCCCTGACTGCCAGGCCCCATGAATTATATTTGCTTCGATCATTAAGTTATTATATATAAATTCAGCAGGATAAGTATCGTTAGAGTGAATACCGCCAACTTTTGCTGCTGCAATTATAACATAATCGATCTTTTCATTATTAAAAAATTCCCGGACAGCTTTCTGTTCACTTAAATCAAGCTCGCTGTGGGTTCGCGTTATAATATTGTTATACCCGTCAGACCGAAGACGTCGGAAAATGGCGGAACCAACCATACCCCGGTGCCCCGCAAGAAATATATGATCCTCTGTCCTCATCTTGTAAGCCCTTTATTCAAAATGATCATATGTTTTATACCCTTCCTGCCTGCAAAGATTATCCTTTTGTGCCTCTTTCATGTCTTCAGTCACCATTTCCGTAATAAGCTCCTGAAAGCTTATGCGAGGCTCCCAGCCCAGTTTTTCCCTGGCTTTGCTTGCATCACCAAGGAGATTATCTACTTCTGTGGGACGAAAATAGCCGGGATCGACAGCAACGATAGTTTTATTGTTTTCCTCATTTACTCCTTTTTCTTCAACCCCCTTCCCTTCCCAGCGAATGGAAATGCCAAGCTGTTTGCCTGCGGTTTCAATAACATCTTTAACGGAATGCTGCTTGCCGGTGGCTATAACAAAATCGTCCGGCTCTTCCTGCTGAAGCATAAGCCACTGCATTTCCACATAATCAGCAGCATGACCCCAGTCACGCTTCGCATCCAGATTACCTATATAAAGACAGTCCTGCAAATCCAGTTTTATTCGCGCCATTGCCCTTGTAATTTTCCTTGTAACGAATGTTTCTCCGCGAATTGGTGATTCGTGATTAAACAAAATTCCGTTGCATGCGTATATACCGTACGCCTCGCGGTAGTTAACTGTAATCCAGTAAGCGTAAAGTTTTGCAACACCGTAAGGAGACCTTGGATAAAAAGGTGTATTCTCATTTTGTGGAACTTCCCTGACCTTGCCGAACAGTTCGGAAGTTGACGCCTGGTAAAAACGGGTCTTTTTCTCAAGCTTCAGGATTCTGATAGCTTCCAGAATACGCAATGCACCGATGGCATCAGCATTAGCAGTATATTCCGGAGTTTCAAAAGAAACCATTACATGACTCTGAGCCGCAAGATTGTAGATCTCTTCAGGCTGAACTTCCTGGATAATTCGAATCAGATTTGTAGCATCAGTCAGGTCCCCGTAATGCATGAAAAAGCGAACATCCTTTT
>JAUWOH010000364.1 GCA_030612225.1 Desulfobacteraceae bacterium | reverse complement strand
AAAGTTGTAAAAGATGGAAACTTGGTTTTTGAAAAGGGAGTAAAGAATTCAAGCCCAAAGAACGTGGCATTGATTTACCCCTCGAAGGGGCCGGATACACCAGGTTAAAAGTGACTAAAGTGTCTAAAGTGAGCTAAAGTGACTAAAGTTAAGGAATTCTACCATTTTATTTTTATAAAAAAGATGGCTTGCCGGGGCGTAGCCAAAGGCGAAGACCGGAGCAGAGCGACACCACAACTTTAGGCATTTTAGGCACTTTAGATCACTTTAGACACTCTTTTAGATTTAACCAGGCAAAGCCAATTATCTCTGACAACGCTTAAAGGACGTAGTTTTAAAAATTAAACAAAAAGGATAATATGAAATTAGCAGATTTAAGCATAAAAGAGTTTTTGGCAAAAACCGCATCGGATTCTCCGGTTCCCGGAGGGGGAAGTATCGCTGCTTTGAGTGCGGCCATAGCGGCAAGCCTTTCGGAAATGGTAGCAAAATTGACGATTGGTAAAAAAGGTTATGAAGCAAACAAAGAACAGATGAAAGGTATTGCAAAAGATGCCGCTGAATACAGAAATAAGCTTATCAAGGACATAGACAGGGATTCAGATGCATATAATGATGTTCTTGCAGCATTTAGATTGCCAAAAGGTAATAAGGAGGAAGAAAATAACAGAAAACAGGCTATACAGGATGCGTTTAAAAAGGCTTCCTTGGTTCCTCTGGATGTGGCTAAAAATGCTTTCAAGATCATTGACTTAGCAGAGTTGGTAGTAAAACACGGAAATAAGAATGCCGTTACAGACGGGGCAGTAGCAGTTATGATGGCGCGAACAGCTGCTCTTTCAGCTTTATATAATGTTAAAATAAATTTAGATTCAATAAAAGACAAGGAGTTTGTAGAAAGAATAAGGAAAGATGTAACAGGTTTGGAAATAGAAATTGAAAATAAAGAAAGAAAAATACTTTCATGCCTTTCCATATAAAAGAAGTAAAATAGTACTTATTCAGAGGGATAGTCTTACCGCCCATTTGCTGCGCTCATTCGAGACGCAAAGTTCGCAGAGGATATTTTATTATTCCTTTTCGCTGAACCCCGCTAAAGAGCGGCGGGATGTGAACAAGGGCGAAAAGGAATAAACTCGAAACTTGACGGGCAGGAGCAAAATGTTTTAGTAGCCGGAGGCATGCTGGTTTTCATTTGCCGGCGTCTCAGCGGCAAATGAAAAAATAAATTCTCTTTGCGTTCTCTGCGTCTCAGCGGTGAATACTTTGCTGATGGACAGAAACATTACAAGCACCCCCTGAACACATACGTAAAATGAACAAAGAAATTCTAAAAAAAAGAGAAAAGCTGATTTCGATTATAGAGAAATACGATAATCTGATCGTTGCTTTCTCAGGCGGTGTGGACAGTACATTTCTACTGAAAATTGCCCATGAAATATTAAATGGAAATGTGGTTGCGGTGACAGCCAGATCTTCGCTGCATCCCGAAAGAGAGACAGATTTTGCTATTAAATTTGCAAAAGATTTAGGAATTAAGCACATTGTTATACAATCAAGGGAGATGAGCCAACCCGATTTCGTGGCTAACACAAAGGAAAGATGTTACATATGCAAAAAAATGTTAGCACAAGATCTTTTAAAACTGGCTTCAGAAATGGGAGTAAGTGATATTGCTCATGGTGCAAATATGGATGATCTGGATGATTATCGTCCTGGATTTAAGGCGGCAGAAGAAATGGGAATTATCGCTCCCCTGGTGGATGCAGGTATGGCAAAAAAAGATATCCGAATGCTTTCAAATAAGATGGGTTTAGATACATGGAATAAGCCTTCAATGGCTTGCCTTGCCAGCCGGATTCCATATGGTACGCCGATAACCGATGAGGTTCTTAAAAAGATTGATCGAGCCGAACAATTCGTTTTAAGTTTTGGATTTTTATCCTGCCGCGTTCGATACCATAATGAGGTTGCCAGAATAGAAGTAAGTCCAGGGGATTTTAAAAGGTTATTCGATGATAAAACCAGAATGGCTATCATAAGCAAATTTCAAGAGATAGGGTTTTTATACATATCCATGGATATGGAAGGCTATATCGAGGGGAGTATGAACAGGTCTTTTTACAAAAAACAGGCTAATATAATCGCATGAAAAAAAGTGACCCTCACAAAATTGCGTCTATAGATTTTGACCTCAGGCAGCTGGAAATATTTTGTAAAGTCCTTGAACTAAAAAGCTTTTCAAAAGCCGCTGGTGCTGTTTGCCTTGCACAGGCTTCTGTCAGCGAAGAATAGCTACACTTGAAGACATGGTCGGAGCCAGACTGTTTGACCGTATGGGACGGCAGGTAGTTCCTACCGCAGCAGGTAAACTTCTTTACAAACATGCTTGTTTGCTGCTTGAAATGAAAAAAACAGTATGCAATGAAATGCAGGATTTTCTGGGCATGAAAAAAGGGGAGATTTATATCGGTGGTAGCACTATTCCAGGGGAATACATATTACCCAAAGTCATTGGCAGGTTTCGTGAAAAAAATCCTTTTGTGTCGGTTATACTAAATATCGCAGATACAAGTGAAATTGAAAACAGGGTTCTAAAAGGAGACCTTGAACTTGGCGTGGTTGGTTCAAAAAGCTCACAAGGCAAGCTAATTTGCCTGGAACTTTGGAATGATGAACTGGTGCTGGCTGTTTACAAAGGACATAAATGGGCAGATAAAAATGAAATAGAGATTAACAATTTATACAAAGAACCTTTTATTTTGCGGGAAACCGGTTCCGGAACATTAAAAATAATCAAAGAGTATTTCAAGGGAGCAGGAGCAGGCAATATCGATTCCCTTAATGTGGTGGCACGTTTTGGTTCTTCCACAGCAGTCAAGGAAGGAATAAAGTCTGGTCTTGGTATATCTATTCTTTCTTCAATAGCTCTTGAAACGGAAATTAAAAGCGAAATACTGAAAGCATTAAAGATAAAAGGGATTTCCATGCTACGGAAATTTTATCTGATCAGAGATAAAAGGAGAAGTGTTTCACCATTATGCCAGGCTATGCTTGATTTTTTAAAACAAAATAATTAACCAAAATTAGCAAGATCCGTTATAACAGTTTATTTTTTTTAAGCCATGCTCTCAACCAGGTGATTCTTCTTGCATCCGGTGTAAAAGACATTTGAGCTTTTTGGTACATTTCAATGGGAAGCTGCTTATTTATGCTGCCTGAAATCTTTTTTTCGGATATAGACTTATTGAGGTAGAGACGAGCATAACATCGTGATAGCTTGCAATAGGCGTAGCAATTATCTTCTTTCAGCCTGATTGCTTTCTCAAACTCTTTAATCGTCTGTTTATAGTTTTTCCTGCAAAAATATAAATATCCCAAAAAATTCCGTCCAAAGAGATCATCAGGCTTTAACTTGACATAAACTTTCATTTCTTCAATGGCTTTATCATACTGGTAGGTGCTGTCAACATAGCGGATGGCAAGATATTTATAAGGAAGCGGGTTTTGAGGGTTAAGCTGTTTTGCTTTTTTCAAAAGAGGAATGCTTTTTAAACCAAGAGATGTTATTGTATATTGTCTCCCAAGTTCTATAAGTATATCGATGTTGTTGGGATTTGCTTTGTGTTCTTTTTCGAGCTGTTTGATATGTGCTGCTGTTTTTTTATCATCG
>JAUWOH010000265.1 GCA_030612225.1 Desulfobacteraceae bacterium | reverse complement strand
TCACTTTGACAGCATTGCTCTCATCATATCACCGGCATTTTCAACGTGATCTGCTATGGATCCGATGAATTCCGCCAGTCTTATCGTGTGAAATACGGTGACCGGATTTATCTCCATATTAAATACTTTTTGTTTTATGTTGTCTTCCAGTTTGTCTGCTTCATGCTCATAATTACGCAGTTCCCTGATTATATCCTTAACAAGGTTTCGCTGCTTTTCCGAAAAATTTTTAAAGTACTCTCTTGCTTCGATCACCATTTTCACCATTTCTTCCACCGGACTCACGACAGCATCTACCAGAAGGAAAAAATCCTTTTCAAGTTCTTCTCTGATTCCTGGTTCCGGCCTGTAGGAAAGCCAGTCAAGCACATCCTCCATGGAATCAAGAACATGATCCTGCTCTCTTAAATACCTGAACAACTGAAATTTATCCACAGGCATCATGGTACCTTTAGGCAGGTGGCCGCGGATTCGCCGCTTGATAGCATCCGCCTGGCTTTCCAGTGTGTCAACTTCCTGCCTGAATTCTTCAAAGGTCTTGCACCTTTTTGAAACATGACATTCCATTGCCTGCTGAAAAGCCCATGCACATTCTTTAACCTTCTCAGCATGCTCCTGTATCCCGTCAAAGGGCGATGTTATAAACATTGAAAAGAAAGGTAAACGCATAGCCACCTCCTTTATATAATGAGTTGAAGTATTTTAAAAATTATCATACTGGTAATGGCCGCAACCGGAACGGTCAAAACCCAGTAAATCATGATTTTAAAAATGATTGAAAAGTTGACTGCTTCAATTCCACGTGCAATACCCACTCCCATGACACCGCCGACCGCAGCATGGGTGGTTGAAACCGGAAGGCCCATTTTTGAGGCAATAAGTACGGTTGTTGCTGCGGCGAATTCGACTGAAAAACCACGTGTGTTGGTAAGGGTAGTAATTCTTTTGCCAAGGGTGTCCATAACACGGTAACCTGCCATCCAGATTCCACACAAAATCCCCACCCCCCCAAACAAAAGCAGGAAAGCCGGCACCTGCACCTCTGCGCCCACGCTTCCTGTTTTAACAATAAAATAGATTACCGCAAGTGGTCCTACTGCATTAGCCACGTCGTTTGCACCCTGAGCCAGTGCAACATAACAGGACGTCCCGACCTGGATAAAACGAAACACCTCTTCAGCACTATTCGACTTTTCAGGACGAATAAAGTATTTTAAAGCTTTCATTCCGATAATGCTCAAAATTACAGTTAAAACAGATGCAAGAACAAAAGACATAGGGGTGCTTAAAGATAATTGTTTTCCCAGCGGTGTTTTAAACAAAAATGACAAAATGACAACAAAAAGCGTAATGCCGATAAAAAGCGGAGACCATTTCAGCGACCGGATAAAAGAATCCTGTCTGGAAATTATTATTTTTATTATGAATTTAAACATCAAAAAGGAAATTATAAGACTAAAAACAGGGGAAATGACCCAGCTGATTACAACGGCAGCAAGCTTTCCCCAGTTAATCACGGAGAAACCGCCGGCCATGATTCCGAACCCGATCATGGCGCCCACAATCGAATGGGTAGTGGAAACAGGAAGGGATTTCCAGGTGGCAAAACTAACCCACAGGGCAGCGGCAAGAATGGCCGCCAATGCGCCGATAAGTGCCAGATGAGGGTCAGCAAGGATTTCGGTTGAGACGATACCTTTGCGTATAGTATTTGTAACATGGGACCCGAGAAAAACGGCGCCGAGAACATTCAGGATACCGGCAATAAAAATTGCCTGGCGAATAGTAATAGCCTTTGCACCTACGGCAGATGCCATGGCGTTAGCAACGTCGTTAGCGCCAATGTTCCACGCCATGTAAAATCCAAAGATATAGCCGATAATCAGGATGTAATTTTCTGGGGACATAGCTACAGGTTTCGAGTTCCAGGCTACAGGTTGCGGGTTATGATTTCCATCTTTTCAACTATCAGCTATCAGTTCTTACCAGAGTTGCGTGCATATCATGGCATAAATGGTTAATCAACATAATATTTTTCAAGTATATCGTCCGGTATCATGTCGATAAAACGGGAAGGCATGCTAAATATCATCCCTGAACCTCTATCATAAACATTATTTGGATATGTGAAAAAAAGATTATTTTGTGCACGAGTTGCCGCAACATACATAAGTCTGAGTTCTTCTTCAAGATCTTCTTCGTTATTTAAAGCATGCATTGAAGGAAAACGACCGTCAAGAGCCCAGATAATAAAGACCGTGTGCCATTCAAGGCCCTTTGCAGAATGGATGGTTGAAAGAACCAGGCGGTTGTTATCAGGAGAAGTCTCAGCAAATGTACCATCCATGCTTGTATTAGGCGGTTCAAGAGTCATGTCGGTTAAGAACTGTTCAAGACTGTTATAACGCTGCATAATAGTTAAAAGCTGCTCAAGATCCCTCGCGCGTTTAGGGTGATCGTCATACCTGTCCCTTAAAACAGGTAAATAGTAGTGCAAAATGATTTCTCCCATTTCAGAAACCGATAAAGGTCCGAAATCTATATTTGAAAAAAGCTGCTTGAGCCTGCTTAGACGCCGGCTTATGCCTGATTTGAGTTCGATGGTTAAAATCCCGGCATACCCCGACTTTTCTTTATCTATTGCTTCGTAAATGTTCTGGGCTGTTTTGGGACCTACTTTTTCTAAAAGAAGGAGGATTCTGTACCAGCTTATCCGGTCATGCGGGTTGGCAATTACTTTCAAGTGTGCCAGGACGTCCTTAATATGTGCAGATTCAGTAAATTTAAAACCTCCGACCTTGATAAAAGGAAGTCTTTCCCTGGCAAGTTCAAGTTCGAGATCAAAGGAGTGAAACCCGGCTCTAAACAAAACGGCTATCCGGTTCAAGGGGACTCCACTCGCATTCAGATCTTGGATTTTATCAACAACGAACATTGACTGGCCGTTTTCACTTTGGGCGTTAGCAAGGACAGGTTTCACCCCGCCGGTTTTTCGAGTAAAAAGCTTTTTTGAAAATTTCTCTGCTGCTCTGTCGATAATGACATTAGTCAAATCTAATATTGGTTGTACGCTGCGATAGTTTTCTTCCAGGCTGATAATTTTGGTTTCCGGGAATAATCTTGGAAAATCAATTATATTCTTAAAATTTGCACCTCTGAAAGCATAGATACTCTGGGAATCGTCGCCAACAACCATAACGTTTTTATTTTTACTTGTTAAGGAGTATAAAATCCCGGCCTGTATCTGGTTGGTATCCTGGTATTCGTCAACCATGATATACTTATATGAAGATGATATTTTGTCCCGTATATCGGCATGGTTTTTCAAAAGAAGATGAAAATATACTAATAGATCATCGTAGTCAAAAAATTTATGTATAACTTTTCGTTTTTTATACTCGACAGAGAGATTAAGAATATCCTCCAGGTAGGGTTGAAAATGAGGATAATCATTATAAATAACATCTTCAATGGGAATAACTTTATTAACAGCTCTGCCGAAAATATTTGCCAGGGTCCGTTTTCTAGGAAACGAGCGATGCTTTGATCCAGGTTCGAGTTCTTTTCTCAACATTCCTACTAAACTCTCGGCATCCACCCGATCAAGTATGGTATATTTGTTGTCAAAGCCAAGGATTGAAGCATGCTTTCGTAGCATGGAATTGGAAAAAGAATGAAAAGTTCCTCCGGAAACTCTTTCACACCTGCTGTCCAGAAGTTTTGCTGCGCGGTTAAGCATTTCAGAAGAAGCTTTACGTGTGAATGTTAAAAGTAAAATTTTGGCAGGGGAAATTCCCTTTTCAACAAGACGCGCAACCCGATAGGTAAGTGTTCGGGTTTTCCCACTACCGGCTCCAGCGATAACGAGCATTGGGCCGTCAAGAGAAGTTACAGCTTCTCTCTGGGAGGGATTAAGTGCTTCTTCGTAATTGATAGTAAATTTGTCTTTCTGGTTTGGAAGATTAAATTGCTCCGTCATTTTATAACTCTATATGGTGTATGGGTTTTAGTATAATCGTTCACAGGTTCACGGTTCAACGTTCAGGGTTAGGGACAAGGACAAAAGCAAAGACCCAAAGTTCTCATAAAAAATGCTGGTTTTGCCACCTAATTACCAGTGCGCCGCATATTTGCAGATTGGGAATGACGAAGCCGGGCTTGTCTCGGCGTAGCTTTCAAGCAAAACCGGGCCTGTCCTGACGTAGCTTTCAAGCGAAGCAGAACGCTACTCGCATAAATACGCCTCTAAAATGGAGCATTAGACAAGAATGCAACCTTGAACCTCTGAACCTTTGAACCTTTGAACCTCTGAACCTTTGAACCTGTGGTTGGAATTATCTTTCACAAAAATCATCACGTTGTCAATGGTTCTATTGCTTTATCGCATAAATAGTTGACAATTAAAAGAGTATTATGTACTAGTTGATATAAGCCCTCTAATCTTATCAATATTCACAAATAAACCCCAAATAAGCTCAGGAGGAAAGTAAAAATGAAGAAAGTAAAAAGCCAACTGAAAACAGTACAAAAAAAACTGGTAACACTTTCAAAGCAGCAGTTAAAAAAACAACTGGCAACAGCGTCAAAGTCTCTTGTAAGCCTTTCAAAACAGCTGGAGAAAATTTCCATGCATGTGGATAAAATGCACGCTACAGAAACGGTTGCAAAGAAAAAACCTGCTGTACGCAAAAAAGCAGCCGTTAAAAAGGCGGCACCTGCAAAGAAAAAACCTGCTGTACGCAAAAAAGCAGGAGTTAAAAAGCCGGCGCCTGCAAAAGGCGTGACGGTTCTTGGCAGTATTTTTAATGCTATTAAGAGAAGCAAGAAAGGTATTGCGATTGAAAAAATAAATGAAAAAACCGGATTTGGCGGCAGGCAGCTTAGTAATGCACTTTATAAACTTACAAAACAGGGCAAAATCAAGACGGTTTCACGAGG
>JAUWOH010000429.1 GCA_030612225.1 Desulfobacteraceae bacterium | reverse complement strand
CTTTCAAGCCTTGGCGCAAAGGTAGAAAGAGAAAAAGATACTGTCCGAATAGATGCAAGCGGTCTTAATAATCCCGAAGCCTCTTACGATCTGGTAAGAAAGATGCGTGCCTCTATCCTGGTGCTTGGTCCGCTGCTTGCCCGACTTAAAGAGGCCAGGGTGTCTTTTCCCGGAGGATGTGCAATTGGTGCAAGGCCGATTAATTTACACTTAAAGGCGTTGGCCAGGCTGGGGGCTTCAATCGAAGTGGAACATGGATACATTAAGGCTTCAGTCGATTGCCTTAAAGGAAATTCAATCTATTTTGATATATCTACGGTAACCGGAACGGAAAACCTTATGATGGCCGCAGCTTTAGCAGATGGCGTTACAAATCTTGGTAATGCAGCACGTGAACCGGAAATCATAGCACTTGCCGATGTTTTAATTAAAATGGGGGCTGATATTAAGGGGGCAGGCACTTCGGAAATTACCATACAAGGTGTTTCTTCACTTAAACCTGTATCTGTTTCCATTATTCCTGATCGCATAGAAGCCGGAACATTCATGGTTGCATCAGCTTTAACCGGTGGTGACGTAACACTTACAGGTTGCAGGTATGATCATCTTGAAGCTGTTATTCACAAATTAAGTCTTACAGGTGCAAAGGTTATTGTTGACGGCAATAACATACGAGTTAAAGGGCCTGATAAAATCAAAAGCGTAGATGTGAAAACCCTGCCATATCCGGGTTTTCCAACGGATATGCAGGCTCAGTTCATGGTGCTTATGTCTGTTGCATGCGGCTTTAGCATTATTTCTGAAACTATCTTTGAGAATCGTTTTATACATGTAAGTGAACTCAGACGTATGGGTGCCCAAATAAAGGTGTCAGGAAACAGCGCAGTGGTACAGGGAGTTAAGAAATTATCAGGTGCGCCGGTAATGGCCTCAGATCTTCGGGCCAGCGCTTCATTGATTCTGGCAGGCCTGGTTGCCAGGGGCAAAACCGAGGTTAATCGGGTGTATCATCTGGATCGCGGATACCAGTCAATTGAAGCGAAATTTGCTAAGCTTGGTGCAGCAGTTAAACGGGTTAAGGGATGATTAACAAGGTATATTCCCGCCCGATTATACCTCTTTTAATATCCATGATATCCGGCATAGCTCTGGGAGCCGCAATGCCGGGATGCAAAGTATGGGCATATCTGCTTGTTTCCACAACAGGTGGATTGATATTATGCAGTATTATTTTCAAGCCTTTTCTTAAAAAAGACTTTCTTGTCCCAATCATACTTTTTTTTGCACTCGGATACCTTTTAATACAACCCTGGATTTCGCCCCATTTCCCTTCAAATCATATTATTCATTTCACAGATTCAAATAAATGGAAAATTATCGGCACTATAGATCAAAGTGTTGAAAAAATTAAATACAGGCGAAAATTCATTTTAAATGCCGAAAGCCTTGAGGGAAAAAACAGAAAGTTTTGCGTTACAGGAAAGATCCGCGTGACTGTTGCCGGGGACGAACCTGTGCTTTCTTTTGGAGACAGGATTTCTTTTGCAGCATCGATCAAAACGATCAAAAATTTTAAAAATCCAGGAGGGTTTGACTATAAAAGATACATGGCCTTTAAAAGCGTGTTCGGAAGTTCATATGTTCATGGAAAAAAAGTAACCGTTATAAACAAAAGATCGGACGTAAGGATTAGACGGGCAATAAGCAACGTGCGCTGCCGGATTTCAACGTTTATCGAAAAAGCAGGAGGAGGAAATCACCAGGGAGTATTAAAAGCGCTGATAGTAGGACAGAGGCAGCAGATTCCGCAGGCTCTTCGTGATGCCTTTAATCGAGCCGGAGTTGGGCATCTCCTTGCCATTTCAGGACTTCATATCGGAATTGTCGCCAGTGTAGCATTTATATTTTTTTCGTTGGTTCTTTCCCGTTTTAAACTGGTATTGTTCAATGCCTGGGTTAAAAAAGGGGCGGCAATCTTAACTTTTATGCCTGTACTTGCATATGGCCTTCTTTCCGGGATGGCACCTTCTACCCAGAGGGCGGTCATTATGGTTGGAGTTTTCCTGATGACATTTTTGTTTGAAAGGGAGCATGACCTGATGAACACTCTGGCTCTGGCGGCCATGCTGATACTGATTGTCCATCCACCCTCTGTTTTCTCCATTTCGTTCCAGCTTTCTTTTAGTGCTGTACTTTCAATAATATACGGTTTGTCAAAAGTGCATAAAAGGCCGACGTCTCTTCCAGGCGGGCAAAAAAGAGGCCTGTTTACAAGAATAGCAGATAGGTTGTTTTCATTTTTTCTGGTTTCTCTTTTTGCTATTATCGGTACACTTCCCCTGGTTATGCTTTATTTTAACCAGGCATCTTTAATCGGTATTTTTACAAATTTTCTAATTATTCCCATTATTGGCTTTATTGTTGTTCCGACGGGTTTATTTTCCGTGTTTTTGTATCCTGTCAGCGGTGAAGCGGCATCGTGGTTCATGTATATAAGTGGCGCAGTATTGTCTAAGGCTATAAGTCTTGTGAATTTATTTTCCGACCTGCCTTTTGCGGCTGTGAAAACTGTAACACCATCGTATTTTGAAATATGCTGCTACTATATTATGATGTGGGCGCTATTAAACTTAAAAAAGGTGAGGCCTGAAACCCCAGAAATTGAAAAAAGTTATTTTACCGGAAAAACTGCCAGGATTCTTGTAGCGATTGTTGCATTAGCACTTGTGGGCGATATCTGCTACTGGCTGAACGTAAGATTTGGGAACAGTGATCTTAAGGTTACAGTTATAGATGTGGGGCAGGGGAGTTCCGCTCTCCTGGAATTACCGGGAGGCTATTGCATTCTTGCAGATGGAGGCGGCTTTTATGACAATTCGGTTTTTGATATGGGTGCAAGAGTGATTGCACCGTTTTTATGGCGCAAAAAGATTAAAACAGTTGATACACTTATTTTATCCCATCCAAACAGTGATCATTTGAACGGACTTATCTATATTGCCCAGCACTTTAATGT
>JAUWOH010000231.1 GCA_030612225.1 Desulfobacteraceae bacterium | reverse complement strand
ATGGGTTCCGACGAGCAATTGAGGGCCCATTCTCACCCATGATCATTTTCTGCTAGTTATCGCAATAATTTCGAAAAAAGACCTGCCTTCCTTGCAAACGTGGGTTATATTGAGAAAACAACAACGCTCTCAATACAGAGCCATAACCAAGGAGGCAGGTCATGAACAGTATAAAATTTATCGGTATGGATGTCCACAAAAAATCAATCACCATTGCAATAGCGGATCTGGGCAGCCGTGGTCCGGCCAGAAGCTACGGCACTATTAATAACGATTTGAGCGCCCTGGACAAGTTCTGTCGTAAAATGGTTTCTACCGCAAGTCAGTTGCACTTTGTCTATGAAGCCGGTCCGTGCGGCTACGGCATTTACCGCCATCTATCAAAAAAAGGATTCGACTGCATGGTTGCAGCCCCTTCGCTGATCCCTAAAAAGAGCGGTGACCGTATCAAAAATGACCGCCGTGATGCAAAAATGCTGGCCCGCCTACACCGTGCTGGTGACCTGACTACTGTTTACGTCCCGGACTGTCAGGACGAAGCCATGCGCGATTTGAGCCGTGCACGGGAGGATGCGGTTATTGCTACCCGTAAAGCAAAACAGCGACTTAAAGCCTTTTTGCTCAGAAACGGGATTGCCTACAGCGGCAAATCCAGATGGTCCAAGGCCTATTTTAACTGGCTTTCCGATATCGCCATGGCCCATCCAGCCCAGCAGGTTGCCCTGCAGGAATACATCGATACCGTGCATGAAAGTATTGAGCGCGTTAAACGGCTCACCGATCAGATTCAACAACTGGTGCCCGACTGGCGATTGGGCCCTGTAGCGACAGCCTTGCAAGCCGCGAGAGGCGTATCGCTGATCGTTGCGGTAACGTTTCTGTCAGAGATGGGAGACTTGAGCCGTTTTGAAAATCCGTCCCAGCTGATGGCCTATCTGGGTCTTGTTCCTTCGGAGCACTCCAGCGGTGACCGCATCAAAAGGGGCGGTATTACCAAGACCGGTAACGGTCATGCCCGCAAGGTTCTGGTTCAAGCATCCTGGGCATACCGGATGAAGCCCCGGATCAGCCGTATATTGCTCAAACGTCAGCAGCAGGTCTCTAAAGAGGTCTGCCAGATATCCTGGAAAGCACAGCTTCGCCTATGCACCCGCTTCAGACGTTTGGCAGCCATGGGCAAACCCAAACAAGTCGTGGTTACAGCCATTGCTCGAGAGTTGAGCGCCTTTTTGTGGGCAATAGCAAAACAGATGCAACCGGTGGTTTAAAACTCAAATAAACAAAGAATAGCCCCTATCGTATAAAAGGAGACAGATGTAAAAGAACAAATATTGGCTTCCAGGTCATTAGCAGTGGCGCGATCACGGTCAAGGAGAACCCTCGAGAGCCCTATAGGATACGGCCATTGGCCCAACTCCCGATTTTAGACAGAGGCAGCTCCACGATGTAACCATGACATGCGGTAACCAACCCGCGAATATCAGACTGATCAACCGTCGTTTCAATGATCCCGCCACTACCAATGACCTGGAACAACATGTATTAAAAACTTTCTGGTGCAATTGTAAAATAAGGAAGACGGGATACTATTTTTTTCTTGACAACTATTAATCATATCAGGGCTCGGTAAAAAATAAATTGGTATTTTAGGCGCTCAGATTTAGGTCGGATTTGGTCGATCCGATTGAGTGAAGCCACAGGAATAGCGAGCTATTTCGAGGACTTCGCGATTGAGGAACGGGCAGGTAAGCGCAGACTCCGAAGCCGGCCTGAAGCTGGGATGCATAAAATGCCAAGTTATTTTTTTCCGAGCCCTTAGTGCCTTTGTGGCTGAATTGTTACCTGTTTCCTTTACAAAGACAATTTAAAAAAATCTATTAATTCATTATCTTTCATTTCGGTCATCCAGGCATCGCCGGTGCTGCCGATAACGTCTTGCGATAACTTTGATTTTTCTTCAAGCATCATGTCGATTCTCTCTTCCACAGTACCTTTGGTTAAAAACTTGTGCACAATAACATTCTTCTTCTGACCAATTCTGAATACCCTGTCTGTTGCCTGGTTTTCCACAGCAGGATTCCACCACCGGTCAAAATGAATCACATGGTTTGCTGCTGTCAGGTTTAACCCTACACCGCCGGCCTTTAAAGACAAGACCATAAATGGAACATAGCTTTTGCCCTGGAATTGCTCAACAATCTTTTTTCTCTTTCCCACTGCAACACTGCCGTGCAGGAGCAACCCCTCTCTATGAAAAATGGTTTCTAAAAAATCGCAAAGCGGCTCTGTTATTTCCTTGAACTGGCTAAAAACCAGAACCTTTTCTCTTTTGTCATATATTGTCTCGCAGATTTCACGAAGTCTTAAAAACTTGCCGCTTTCTTTTTCTTCAAATTCCCCTGTGCCGAGATATTGATCCGGATGATTGCATATCTGCTTGAACTTCATAAGGGAAGAAAGAATCAGCCCCTTTCTTTTAATACCTTCGGTTTCGGCAATTGCCTGCTTTACCGTTTCAACTATATTCTTATATAAAATGACCTGTTTTTTACTTAAAGAAGCATATGTTTTCATCTCAACCTTTTCAGGAAGATCGGAAATAACCGTTTTGTCGGTCTTTAAACGTCTTAAGATATATGGACTGATGAGTTTGCGTAACCTTGAATAGCCGGAAGGGTTATCCTTTAAGCCTTTTGCAAATTGCTTAAACTCCCTGGTATTTCCAAGCAGGCCTGGATTTAAAAAATCAAATAAGGACCAGATATCTGTCAGCCGGTTTTCAATAGGAGTTCCTGTCATTACTATCCTGTTATAAGATGTGAGATTCTTTATTGCTTTTGCCTGTTTTGTCCCGGGATTTTTAATGGCCTGGGCCTCATCCAGGATAATGTAGTTCCAGGAATACGATTGTAGCCATTTATACCTTTGAATCAAGGCATATGTTGTTATGACAAGGTCAAATGCATCTAATGATTTTTTGTCCTTTGATCCGCTGTTTTTCTTTAGACCTGCCCCGGGATGCGCAATATAAAATTTAATTTCAGGGGAAAACCGCTTAATCTCATTCTCCCAATTGGAAATAAGAGAGGCTGGAATTACTATCAGGCTGGCCCTATTTGGTTTTGCTTCTCTTTTAAAATCGCTTTTTATTTTATTTAAAAATGCGAGGGCCTGAACAGTTTTGCCAAGGCCCATATCATCTGCCAGACAGGCTCCGAACTGCAATGAATGCAGGAAATAGAGCCAGTTTAATCCTTTCTGCTGATATTTTCTCAACTTTGCCTTAAAATTTTTGTCAGGCATTATTGAAGTAATCAGGTCAGGCTCGCGCAATTTCTGAATGACCGTTTTCAACCATTTTCCTTTTGAAATCCCGCAATCTATATCCTGCGTGTTAATACCAAGCAATTTTTCAGGCATGAGCTGCATCCTGAAGGCATCCCTCAGGCTCAAGCCTTCCTTATCCATCATATTTTTTGCTTTTTCGTAAGCATCCAGGGTCTGCTTTAATTTTTCCTGATCCACCGCCACCCATCTGTTCTTTATAAAGACAAGACCTTCTGATTCGTCTAATAATTGCCTTGCCTCATTTTCTGTAATCTGCGTGTCCCCGAGAAATAACTGCGCATTGAAATTTAAGATTGCATCCATGCCCACAAAGGAGGGTCTGGAATCGCCAACACTAAAACTCAAACTCAGGCCCGAGCTTTTCCCTTTCCACCAGTTTGGTATTCTGCACAAAATGCCTGATTCCTCAAAAACAGGAATCTCTTTTAGAAAAGTAAACGCCTCCCCGGTTGTCCATGAAAGGGGATGAAACAATTCTCCGGTCTCAAGAAGATCTGCAATCAGTGGGCTCTTTCTTGCGGCTATATGCACTGTTGCAAGAAGTTTAAGAAGCTTGTCATTATTATTTTTATATTCCTGCAATGCGTATTTGAGCGGGAGATGTTTGGAACGTCCCTGCCTGTTGAGTCTGGTAGAATAGGTTGCCATAAAAGCAAACGGATAATCATCACTCTTATTCTCCACAAGATGAAAAAAAACCCTTCCTACAAGATGCACATTAGGACTGTAAGACTTGATAAAAGTTTCAACAGTTCCTTTATAGGATTTGATAGCAACGGTAAACTTATGATTTAATTTTCCCCATACATCCTCAAGCAATTCAACGCTTAAGTATTCGGAACCGATCATCAGCGGGACAAGTTCTAAATGCACTCTCAATTCATCTGCTTCAATTAAAAGCTTCACTTTATGACGCAGGATTTCCAGATCGGGAGTCCGGCTCAATTTTTTAGTAAAAACTCCGGTAAAACTTCGCCAGTAATCAACAGAAGGAGAAAGTGAGACTTGATGATCGCAAAAGCCCAAATACAGGAGCCATGAATCGCCATCGGCCGTAAAACGCTTGTAGATTTCTTCCTGTAACAGTTGGCTGTCTTTACTGACAACATCCTGTGTATTTGTCCATTCCAGTTGCAGCGAACCGTTTGGCATAACAACAACGATTAGTTCCTGATTCATCCTTTCATGCATATGAGCTTATCCGAAAATTATGTTCGTAACGAAAAAGTATGGTAAGCGTTCGCGGAACGTTGAAACTATAAAATAGGAATTGGTAATTTGTCCTTCATGCTTTTGTACTGTTGACACTTCTTATATTCGGATCAATGTCTAATTCTCGTTCCAGCTGCCGCAATGTTTCCTCAAGAACGGGGAGTCGCTGCTTATCCTTAGGATCTTTGGAAGTTCTTTTAAGTTTTATTAGCATCTTAAGATCGAGGACACGAATCACATGACCTCTGAATTCAATTCCAACTGTGTGCTCGATAAGGTCTTCATAGGTTTTCCCCTCTTCGATAACAGCTAAAACGTCCAGTGGTCCAAAACGGGTTGTAAAAAGCGCATGCCCCATCCCCGATAAGTCATCTTCCTTTGGCTCTATTACTTTATCGTCTAAACGGCGATAGGTTGCGGTAATCGATTTTAAAAATGAAATGGGGTCAAGTCTACGTTTGACCCTTAGTTTCTGATTCTACTCATTTTCTATTACACGGGCAACCGGATCGCCGCAATGCATACAAATTTCCCTGAGAATCGTCACCCCTCTCCAGTTAAGTGTTTGTTAAAATAATCATATCTCTTATTTGTTTTAAACGCAAATGCTTTGATGGCTTCCTTTAACAATGATTTATTCACCAGCCGGCTTGGCCCGCTGAACGGAGTTGAGCGGGATAACTAAGCATGCAGGATGATTTTAATGTAGAATTGATACTAAATAACTACACTAATGTATTATATAGTTGACATTAACATATTTTATGCTTATTATTATTGACATTATGAAAAGGAAAACTGAGATTCTACCACAGGCGAAGCGAACTCTTGTCCAATTTGGGGAAAATATAAAAACTGCAAGGCTTCGCAGAAAACTTTCAATGGAACAAATCGCTGAACGAGCAGGGATAAGCAGAG
>JAUWOH010000093.1 GCA_030612225.1 Desulfobacteraceae bacterium | reverse complement strand
GAACTTTCGATCGCTGCCAACACTAACGAAGAGACTATTATGTCTAAAATAGAGTCTCTATTTGATGAGCCAGAATAAATATTCCCCTCATAATCACTCCAAACAAAAATGCTTCACAATCTGAGACCTTTGAAAAATGCTTCCCGCTATAAGCGGGATTCAAGTTCAAGGAAGGCGGAAATTTTAACCGGAGGAATATGTTGAATATTTCGAGGATTAAAATTTGAGCCTGACACAGAAATTGGGCAAAAGGGGACGTTTTTAAAAGGTCTCACTATTTTATCTGATCATCAACTATGCAACCATCACGTATAAGTATAAGTCGACGGGCATAATCCATGACCATATTATCGTGTGTTGAGAAGATGAAGGTGACCTTTTTTTCTTCATTCATTTTTTTCATCATTTCCAGAAGGCCGTTTCCAGTTTTTGAATCGAGATTAGCAGTAGGTTCGTCAGCAAGAACAATGGAAGGGTTGGATACTATTGCACGGGCCACAGCCACACGTTGCTGCTGTCCGCCGGAAAGCTCTGCCGGACGCCTGTCATATTCAGCTTCCAGGCCTACATCGTCCAGAATAGCCTTTGCACGCTCGCGTCTTTGGGCTGCCTGCACACCTTGAAGCAGCATAACAAACTCGACGTTTTCTACTGCTGAAAGGACAGGGATTAAATTATAGGACTGGAATACAAATCCTACCTTGTGTAAACGAAGAAGCGCCAGTTGTGATTGGGTCATCTTCTCAAAAGTATTCCCGTCAACGCTAACACTTCCACTGTCAGGTTGGTCAAGGCTCCCGATTATATTCAGCAGGGTTGTCTTGCCGGAGCCTGAAGGTCCGGCCAGGGCGACAAAACCTCCCTTGTCGATGGAAAGGGTTACACCTTTTAGTGCACGAACCTCAATTTTCCCCTGCTGGTATGTTTTGTTAATATCTTTGCATTCTACAATACTCATAATCTATCTCCCACAGAAAAGAGTGGCCTGCGGCCTTGAGGATCGCTACGCTTGAGGAGCGGTCTTCCGACCTTAAGGTTAGAGAAAAGAAATCGTTTTCCTTGCCTTTAGCCTCAAACGAAGTGATCTGTGAGCATAGTGCTCAGTATTATGTTTGTGCCAAAGCTTCCACCGGCGTAAACCTGGCTGCTTTGGCTGCCGGATAAATACTGACAAGAAGACCAAGTATAATTACAACGAAGTTGGATATTAATACATCTTTTGCATAAACAGCAGGATAAATTATTTTCGAAATTCCTGCAAATTCCGCACCTGCGGCAAAAGCTGAAAGATCTATGCCGCTTCCTGACAGTGCGAAAACGCATAAAAGGGCCATAATGTTTCCAATTGTCATGCCCATTACAAGAAGCAAGAATGATTCAGATAGGACATCTCTAATAATCCACCATGGCTTCATACCGAGAGCCTTGAGCAGGCCAAATTCTCTCATCCTTTCGAATACAGCCATTAAAGTGGTGTTAACAATACCGAAACCCATGGCAATAAAAACAACAAAAGACCAGATGAAGATAAAGCCGTCAAAAATTACCAGATATGCGTTGATAATGGGGAGGAGCTCCCGCCAGGTCTGGATTTGATACCCATCAGTACCCAGTTCAGCTTTAAGCCTGGTCGTCACATGGTCAGCGTCTATATTATCAGGCAAAGTAATGGAAACTTCTGAAATACCTTTTTCGAGTTTCAGCATTTGCCGTGCGGCAGTTATAGTTACAAAGGCGAACTGTTTTTCAGTGGCCTGCATTTCAGCCTTGAATGTTCCGATTATACGAAAAGCTCTTGAAGCAATATTGCCATCAGTGTCCTGGGACATAAGAACAAGTTTACGACCTATTTTAGTTTCGAATTTAACCAAAAGAGCCTGACCCACAATAACGCCATATTTATCTTCAGGTTTGAGATAGCGGCCCTGGTTTATTGCGTGTCCGATAAAAGAGGTTTTAGCTTCCGGTACAGGATTGATTCCTACCAGTGTTATGCCGCTTGTGTGTCTGGCATTGCCGGCAATGGCATTAACCCGTATTCTGGCAGCCCGGTGCGCGCCGGGTGGAAGAACTTTATTTAGTGCAGTTTCAAGGGCCTTGGTATCATACATACTGTTTTCTATAACCGGATCATTCCGATAGTCTTTATGATGGATTTGAAGATGTCCGGTCAGAGTAGATATGGAGTTTTTAATCATATCGGATTCCATCCCTCGCATGAGTGCGTTTAAAAAAATCATGCTCCAGACACCGATAATAATGGCAGTCATGATAACTGCTGTTCGCCTCGGGTTACGCCATATGTTTCGCCAGGCTAACTGGAAATACATAAAATACCTCAAATTTTATTCGATTTTTTAAAGCACGTCCTTTGGGCGTGGCCAGAGATAATTGGCTTTGCCTGAGCAAATAAGAGTGTCTAAAGTGAGCTAAAGTGGCTAAAGTGCCTAAAGTTGCGGTGTCGCTCCGCTCCAGGCATCGACTTTTGTTTTAGGCTACGCTTTCCAAGCTACGTCTTGACAAGACGCCTGGCAAGCCATCTTTTTTATAAAATAGATAGAATTCCTTAACTTTAGCTCACTTTAGCTCACTTTAGTCACTTTAAACCTTTATTGTTACACATAAGTCATTGCTTCAACCGGACGAAGACTCCGGATTTTTAAAGCCGGGTACAGGGCAGCCAGAAAGGTAATAATAAATACTATACCTGGTCCGATAAATGCTGAAAGCAGGGATAACCTGGGATAAATTCGTCCTGAAATGCCATACTGGACTAGAATATCCGATGCTCCGGAAATATCGATTCCGTGTCCCTGAAAATATAATGTAATGAGACTCCCGGCTATGATGCCTGCGGCGATACCGATAGTTGTCATAGTTATAGATTCTATCAAAAGGAGTTTTGTAAGCCTGCCGGGAGTTATTCCTATAGCCTTGAGAACACCGAACTCTCTTGTCCGTTCGAAGATAACCATCAGGAAAGTGTTCAGGATGCTGAATGCTACTACCAGGATCAAGAAAAAATAAAAAATAATTCCGCTTACAAGATCAAGCTCTATACTTTGGAGCAGACCTGGCGTAAGTTCTTTCCAATCAAGGACTACCAGAGGAAGCTTCGGGTTAATCTTTTTTATTCCGGTGTTAAGAACTGCTTTAATTCCGTCGACAGCTTTTAACGATTTTCCTGTCACAACCACTTCATGTACTGCATCGTACATGCCATAAACATCCTGAAAGTATTTCAGCGGCATATGAATAGAGTTGCGATCAAGGTCGTCTATGCCGGATGAGTAAATTCCCTTTACCTTAACAACGGTGGCTGCAATAGAGCCGTCCCGTCCCTGGCCGAGTATGGTTATTTCATCCCGGATATCAATTTTTAAATTTTGAGCCAGAAGACTTCCTATTAATACCTGATCGGTGTCATCCTTGGCCAGGTAACTCCCTTTTCGCATCAAGGATTTTAATGTGGATACTTTTGCTTCCCTAACAGGGTCGATTCCTATGACTATGCTGCCATATGTTCGTTTTTTAGAGGATACCAGTGAGAAAGCAATGGCTCGGAAGGTATATGCTTCCACACTCTGTATTTGGTTTAATATTTTACCTATTGTATCCGGATCAGGCACTACAAGGCGAATACTTTTTTTATCCTGATATCCAGCAGATTGTACCTGTAAATGACCTGTATGAATTTTTACCGATGAGTTGATCATGGTTTCATAGGAGCCGAACTGAAATGAAAGCATAAAAACCAGAAGCAGGCTGGCAAATGCAATGGCGGATATGGTCAAAATAGTACGCCTGGGATTGCGCCAGATATTCCGCCAGGCCATTTTTACATCTATGGACATGAATCTTTTATCTCCTGAGGCTATCTCCTAGGGTTTTTTAGATTGGATATTGTAAAAAGGCTGTCCTTTAGATTCTTTTTAAAGGAGAGTTTTTTATAATTCAATTCTGTATACTCATCTGTTGTTTCAGCTTTTTGCATTCTCCATATCTTGGGAAACATTTTCCCTCCCAACATCCTGATCTGTAACGTTGTCATGACCTTGACCAGTTTGAAATCCTCGTCATAAAACTCCTGGGCAAGAAAGACATAGTCTTCTCGAATCTTAAGTTTTTGCATACCCCATACCACTGGTGCGTCGGGCTTGGGTATCGATTTAATCAGATAAACCTTTTTTCCGTCATGGGTCTGGGTCCCGGTAATGGTATGTATGTATTCATCGATAAGGGTATCGGTTTTGGAAAGATCATTATTGGAAAAGTCAGATCCCATCCAGGCCTGGGACATCATTGATGGGGGAAGCTTGATTACACGGTTGATCTTGGGATTATACATCCACATTTCTCTTCCCCTTTTAAGTGTGCCGTTGTCTTTATCTTTTGCCGGTGCAATTATCCTGAAAAGGCTGTTTTTAAGCCCCTTTGTCCATGCTTCAATGGTCATTTTTCTTTCCCAATTCGGGCGATGAATGGTCATATCAACTACGGAAAAAGAAGACTTACCCCGCATATAATTAAAACCTTCTTTTACTATAGCCCGGGCATCCTGGGCCACAGAATATGTATTGGATATAAAAACAATAAATAATGGTAAAAAAACAGTTATAATTAATTTTTTGCACATAATCGACTCCTGAAGGTTTTAAAAAAAGGCAAATTTTCTAACCAAATGAGTAAAATCAGACTTTTACAAAATCATCAACAATAATATTCGATTTTTAATCCGTTTGTTGACTTTACATTCTTTTTACAATTGTTTTACCATTTGATGACGACAATTATTTTCCATAGTGATTTAATATGGGGCAAGTTTAGCATGTTGGATATAACGTTCACTAATGGAAAAAGGAGATCAAAATGAAAAATTTAAAAAAAGGAAAAAAGAAAAACTGGAGAATGAGAATTGTTGCTTTAATTGGTTTCTGTGCAGTGCTATCTATTGTTATACAGGTGGATGCGGGAGTTTCGGAATCCGGTGTAAAATGCAGGGTTGAAATAGATAGAGCAGTTTTGCCTGCGGGTGGAGCTCAAAAGGCTGTAGTAAAGATAACACTGGATGCGCCGCCACCTCCGGAAAAAAGTATGCGACCGGCAGTTAATCTTGCTATTGTACTCGATCGGTCAGGATCAATGGCAGGACAAAAGCTGGAACGGGCAAAGGATGCTGCAATTGAAGCTTTAAGGCATCTTGGACCCATGGATATGTTTTCGGTTGTTGTTTACGATCACAATGTATCGACAGTTGTATCAGCTCAACACGCAACAAATATTGAATGGATTGAGGGACGGATTAGACAGATTCGATCAGGAGGCAATACAGCACTTTTCGGAGGCGTTAGCCAGGGGGCTGCGGAAGTCAGGAAAAATCTCGACGGCAATTACGTGCATCGTATTATTCTATTATCTGACGGAATTGCCAACGTAGGGCCAAGCAGCCCGGAAGATCTGGGAAGGCTCGGTGCAGCTCTGATTAAGGAGGGCATATCTGTTACTACAGTTGGAGTCGGAACTGATTACAATGAAGATCTGATGACGCGCCTTTCACAAAATAGTGATGGAAATACCTATTTTGTGGAATCGAGCAGGGATCTTCCGAGAATTTTTACGGCTGAACTTGGAGATGTTCTCAGCGTGGTTGCAAAGAAGGTCCATCTGATTATTGAATGTCCGAATGGCGTAAAACCTCTGAATATCATCGGACGCGAAGGAAGGATCAAGGGACGATTTGTGGAATTGTCATTGAATCAGCTTTACGGAAGCCAGGAAAAATATGCTTTGATAGAAGTGGAAATTCCCGTAGGAAAGAGTGGTGAAAAAAAAGATATTGCATATGTAAATGTATCCTACGAGAACCCCTTTACTCAGAAAAAAGAAACTTCATCCGGGCGTGTTTATGCAAGATTCAGTAAAGACAGGATAAAAGTGAAAAAGTCAACCAATATTGCTGTGCAAAGGGAGTATTACTTTAATCTTAATGCCATTTCTCAGGAAAGAGCTATCTCGCTTTCAGATGAGGGAAAGAAAAATGAAGCTGTGTCGGAACTGAAAAGATCTGCAAACAAATTAAAGGAAATCGGGCAGGAACACAACGATGAAGAGCTTCTAAAAAGAGCTGAAGAAATGGAAATTCAGGCTGGCCAGATAGAAAAACAGGGAATGACAAAGAAATATAGAAAAGTTCTTCGTACCGATTCATACCAGATGAAAAATCAGCAGATGAGCAAATAATAAGATAGAGGATTTGCAACAATTAATTGTTCGTGGTATTTAAAATGTCATCTGCCCGTTGTCAGTATAACAAATTACGGCAACGGACTTTTGACAACAATCGAGCGAAAATGCTAAATTCAACCCACAACAAACAACCCTGATCGAGTTTTGACTCGATTAGGGTACAATTTTTAGCATGCCTGCCTATGAAAAGACGTTCCATTATAATTTTCTGGTTGCTCTTACTGATGCCTACACTGGTTGTTGGTGCAGCAGCATTTAAACTGCTTCGCAACGAGCAGAGACGTATTAACCAGGAGGTGAGGCTGTCCGCGCAGGACAGGGCGCATGCCATAGGTGATTCGCTGCAATTAACTGTTGAAGCTGTGGAAGATGGTCTTACTGAAGCGCTAAAACGTATTCCCATAGAGAAGCTGGAAGATATACTTATTTCATGGGAAGAACGCAATCCTCTTGTCAGAAACTCTTTCATATGGAATCAAAAGGTTGGTTTGCAAAAGCAAAAGCCAGGAAGTTATACAACCTCTGAAGAAAGAAGATTTATCCTGCGCTATAGTTCGCTTATTTCAGGTCGCATTCCCTGGAAGAATTCAGGAGCCGAAGAAGAACAAACCGGTCTGGTTGAAAACCAAGGGAGAAGACAAAAAAAGATACGGCGACAAAAACTCGTTGAAAGGGCCAGGCAAACTGCCGGGGAGTATCAGAGTTCCGGAGGAGATTTTAAAGAAGCTTCACGGGAAAGTGCAGGTTGGATTCCCTGGTTTGAGGCAAACAACCTGTATATCCTGGGATGGGTCAGGAAAGAGTCTGGAGGTCTTGTATACGGAGTGGAGCTTGAGGTTATGACTCTGCTTTCCAGGCTTATAACCGATTTTCCTTTAACGGAAGCACTTTCGGAGGGCATGGTTTACGCTATTATTGACGGCAATGGCAAAGTTTTGCATCAGGCAGGAAAAGCCGGGCTTAAAACCGGCACCAGGCCTGATATAACGGTATCTCTTGCGCCAAGTTTACCACACTGGCAGGTAGCTGTCTATTTTATTGATGGAACTATGATGACCCGGTCAGGGAGAGGATTTATCGTGCTCTCAGGGATACTTCTTGCAATATTTATCGTTGCTATCGTTCTTGGCGGTTCTTTGCTGATGTGGCAAGCGCATAACAATCTAAAAGATGCAAGACAGAAAACATCTTTTGTTTCCAGCGTATCCCACGAACTCAAAACGCCACTTACAAGTATTCACATGTATGCAGAACTGTTAAGCACTGACAGGATAAAAAATCCGGATAAGAAAAAACATTATCTTAAGGTTATAGTTACAGAAAGTCAGCGCCTTACAAGGCTTGTTAATAATGTGCTCGATTTCAGTCGTCTGGAGCAGGGGAGTAAGAAGTATCATCTTGAAAAGCTCGATATGGCAGTTTTTCTCTGTGAAACCATAAAAGCGCACAGCTTGCGAATTCATAAGGCAGGTCTGGTGCTTAAAGAAAATATTCCGGATAAAAATATTATTGTGGAAACCGACCGGGATGCTATGGAACAGGTTCTGCTAAATCTTCTGGACAATGCGATAAAATATGCCTCTGAAGGAAAAGAACTTTCAATAACCCTTAAAGTTCGTAAAGAATATTGTGAGTTGCAGGTCGTGGATAGGGGACCAGGAGTGCCGTTTGCACACAGGGAAAGTATCTTTAAAAAATTCCACCGTGTGGACGATTCATTGACTGCCGGGAAACCCGGCTCCGGGCTGGGGCTTAGTATTTCGCGCAGGCTTTTGCGTGACCTGGGCGGTGACCTGCTGTACAGGCTACGTGAAGGAGGGGGAAGTTGCTTTATTGTTCAAATTCCTTTTAATTAAACCTCGGGCTATGCCCGAGCGACATTAAAAGGTTTTACAGTTCCGGCGAGAATAAATGTGCTCAATAGTATCAAAAAGAGAAAGAACAATGTTTTTAATTTCCTCTCTTAATAGCATGGTCATATGATTAAGAAATAAAATGTTTATGATAAGAGAATATTTAATGGCAGAGTAAAGCGTTTATTGAACATCGAACGTTGAACATCGAATGATGAAATCGCTCCGCTCCGCCGGTTTATAAATTGGCAGAATACCTTACTCAAGTTTCGCACCCTTTAGTTTATCCAACGCCATAGACGGTAAGAGCTAAAAATAAATTATTAAAGCGAAATATACTGCCGGTGATTTTAACGACGGCGCCAATCAATAAATATAAGATTGATGCTTGATACCTTATTCAATCCAATATGTTATATCTTGTTTGCGCCTGACCATATCATATGACCCACTGGGTGCCGGTTGCACAATATAAGCAAATGATTTCGCTTTAAGAATGTTATTTTTAACCCTTACCGTCTTAACAGTACCGGAAATCAGGGGTGTGAAACTTGAGTACCTTATTTAAAATTCGACGTTGGACGTTCGATGTTCGATGTTCATAGCCTTTAAGAAATAAAGAACGGGGACGAAACAACTAAAAATAGACAACTATTATGAATTCAATAAGTATCCTAGTAGCGGAAGATGATCACAATATACGTACAGGTCTAATAGACACTCTTGAAAGTGAAGGATACCACGCTGCAGGGGCTGCTGATGGAATTCAAGCGCTTAAGATGTTCGAAAAGGATAAATATGATCTTGTGATATTAGATATCATGATGCCCGGCAAGAGCGGATATGATGTTTGCAGGGAGATCCGTTCGCAAAACGAAGATGTGCCTGTTATAATACTTACTGCCAAAGGTGAAGAGATTGACAAAGTAGTTGGGTTACAGTTGGGTGCGGATGATTATATCACAAAGCCTTTTGGCGTTCATGAACTTCTTGCCAGGATTTCGGCCGTTTTGAGACGTTCCATGAGAAGTAAAAAACCTGTTGTTCAGGAAGATAAAACCCCTGACAGTTTTAAATTTGGAAGTGTTCTAATCGATGCAATTCAATACAGGATTAGAAAAGGCAAGAGAGTTGTTGACCTTTCAGACAGGGAACTTCAGCTTTTAAAATACTTCTACTCCCATCCCAGCGAAGTATTAAGCAGGGACCGGCTTTTGAATGCCGTTTGGGGAGTAGACTTTTTTGGTACAACCCGCACCCTGGATCAGCATATTGCCCAGCTTAGAAAGAAAATAGAACCGGATCCCGGTCACCCGACAGTTATAACTACGGTTCACGGCGTAGGGTATCGCTACGAATCATCCTGATTAAGGCTTCAAGCGCCATTGTATAGCCGTATGCCCCAAAACCTGCGATAATGGCAGTTGCAACATCGGAGATCATTGATGTATGACGAAAGGGTTCCCTTTTGTAAATATTGGATATGTGAAGTTCGATTATTGGCATATCCAGAAGTAAAAGTGCATCACGGATAGCGATACTTGTATGAGTAAAGGCAGCAGGATTAATGATAAGGCCGCTGTAACCATCGACTGCCTGCTGGATTTTATCAACAACAGCCCCTTCATGATTCGACTGGAATGTTTCAACTGAAAGCCCGGCATTTTCTCCTGTTTTTATCAGGTCAGCATTAATCTCATCGAGCGTTGATTTACCGTATATATCCGCCTCTCTTTTACCGAGCATATTCAAATTAGGGCCATGGATTACCAGAATTTTGGGGCGGTCTTTGGATTTTCCCATTTTATTTGCTTCTCCG
>JAUWOH010000373.1 GCA_030612225.1 Desulfobacteraceae bacterium | reverse complement strand
AGGCGGACGTGGCGGGCTTTCCAATGAACGCTATGTCATCACACGTTTGAAGATAAAGGATTTTCGAAAATACCAGGGCTTCACCGATGACGATGAGGAATACATCAGGCTGGTTTTAAGGGGATATGAATACGGCGTGATCCCGAAGAACACCACCAAGGGCATCAAGAAAAAGATCGAAAAAGAGAGTAATCCTCTAAAGGTTCTGGCAATACTGAAGAAAACCATTCCTTATAATATCCTGGATGCGGAAAGACCGGGGCAACAGGTTCTTTCAGCTAAAAGAGAGGTTATTTTATCCGAATTCCTGACAAGTGGAAATAGAAAGTAATCATGGACAAACAGGCAGCAGAAAATCTAATCAGCGATACCTTCAACCGCCCTTTCAATGAAAGCAGTTTCTCGAATTTTATACGAAACCTTCTCAACGATATCGATGAATCAAAGGCCTTTCCGTATTTGAGGGGCAGATACATCAAGGATTCCTTCAAAGGCCACATCAAAAAATATAGACGTCTTGGCACCTATACTGATCCTGATGGAGGTAAACTTGACGTGCTCATCGTGCACCTGGAACATGAAACCGCGCTGGAACGCGCCCGCACAATGCAGCGAAATTTCATTGCATGGTATTTGAAAAATAGAGGTGAAAAAGATGCGGCCATAGTGGCATATCATTCTGACGACATGGACGACTGGCGTTTTTCCTATGTGCGAATGGAATACAAAGAGGAGGTCACTGACTCCAGGAAAGTCAAAGTAAAAGAAGAACTCACCCCGGCAAAGAGATATTCATTCCTTGTCGGCAAGAACGAGCCGAATCACACCGCACAGCAGCAGTTGCTGCCCCTTCTGAAAAATGATTCAAGAAATCCCACCCTCTCAGAACTGGAAGATGCCTTCAGTGTTGAAGCAGTAACCAAACAATTCTATCTGGACTATAAAGGATTATTCGAGAAACTAACCGAAGAGCTTGATCACATTCTAAAAAAAGACAGCAAGATAAAACAGGAATTTGAAACCAAATCCATCGACACCGCCAATTTTGCCAAGAAGCTGCTGGGCCAGATAGTTTTCCTCTATTTCCTGCAAAAGAAAGGGTGGCTGGGCGTACCCAAAGATGAAAGATGGGGACAGGGTGATAAGAGATTTCTCAGAACATTGCTAAAAAGATGTGTCACGGAGAACAAAAACTTCTTCAACGATTATCTGGAATATCTGTTTTACGAGGCATTGGCCACCACCGAAGGACTAGCAACAATTGATCTGAGCTATTACCCGAAATTTGACTGCAAAATCCCCTTCCTGAATGGTGGATTATTCGAAGCGACATACGATTGGAAAAACACAAACATTCTTTTGCCTGATGAATTGTTTTCAAACAAGGAAAAGACAAAAGCCGGAGATACCTGTCTGCCGTTCCGGGACAGGCAGGCAGGCACCGGTATCCTGGATATCTTCGACCGCTATAACTTTACCGTTAAGGAAGACGAACCCCTGGAAAAAGAGGTTGCCGTCGACCCGGAAATGCTGGGAAAAGTATTTGAAAACCTGCTTCCCGAAAACCTGCGCAAGGGTCAGGGCGCCTATTACACGCCTCGTGAAATCGTCCACTATATGTGTCAGGAAAGCCTTATCAATTATCTGGATACCGCAGTCAATACCGGAGAAATTTCACTGTCACAGGAGAAGCTCACACAGCAAAAATTATTTGGAGATCCCGAACCGGAGCAACTGAGTCTGAAAGGCACAGGGTATAAAACTGTTGTTCCCCGTAAAGATATAGAAGACTTTATTCACAAAGGCGAATTTGCCATCGAGCATGATGCGGCTAAGGAAAATGGAACAACGTCATACAAATACCAGGTACCGGAATCCATTCGCAAAAACGCCTGGCTTCTGGACGAAAAACTGAAAACCATCAAAATATGCGACCCCGCAATCGGCTCCGGTGCCTTTCCTGTCGGGATGATGCACGAAATTGTAAAGGCCCGGAATGTGCTTGCAACCTATTTGTCATTGCGAGAAGCGGAAGCAACGACACAATCTCATTCCACCTCTGTCATTCTGAGCGATAGCGAAGAATCTCAATCCCGAAGCGCCTATAACTTCAAACGTCACTGCATCCAGGAATCTCTTTATGGTGTGGATATCGACCCCGGAGCTATTGAAATTGCCAAGCTCCGCCTCTGGCTTTCACTTGTGGTCGATGAGGAAAATTACCTCAATATCAAACCCCTGCCGAATCTGGATTACAAAATCATGCAGGGTAACAGCCTGATTGAGGACTTTCACGGAATTTCATTAAATTTAGAGAAGAACGACGAATTGCTCTTTAGTGAAAACGAAGAGTTAGATCTGCTAATTGAGGGTCTGTACAGAAAACAAAGTGAATTTTTTAATGCGATACGTCACAGTGATAAAAACCGCCTGAGAGAGGAAGTAGAAGATGCCATCATTAAAGTTTTTCATTACGAACTCAAAAGGCGACAAGAACAGTACTTCAAGGAATTAGATAGAATTAATAAAATGGCGAATAGTTTTCCCAGAGAGGAAGACAGCAAGAAATGTTATGATGCCGAGAAAGCCAAACTGGACAAAAAATACAAGTTTGACTTTGAGGCCGTGGAGAATGAATTGCGTGAAATGACTCACGGCAATAAGATACGCAATTTCTTCCCCTGGAAACTCTATTTTGCCGATCTATTCAGGAAGAACAACGGATTTGATGTGGTGATTGCGAATCCGCCGTATGTCAGAATACAAAAAATTGAAAAGTCGTTAAAGCAAGCATTTTCCCAAGACTATCAATCAGCCACAAAAAACTATGATATTTATGTGCTCTTTGATGAGAAAGGGGTGGACTTATTACGCCCTGGAGGATTTTTTGCGTATATCCAACCGAATAAATTCTTTAATTCGGATTATGGTGTTGGGTTAAGGAACTTCCTTACTTCCAATAACTACCTGTACAAATTAGTCAATTTCGGAAATTCCCAGGTCTTTGACACGGCGACAACATATACAACTCTTTTATTTTGCAAGAAATCACCCAATATGTCTTTTGACTACGTTGCTTTTTCACAGCAAAACGCTTCGGAAGAATTCTTGAACTATGTGTCTCAAGTGCCCTCAATAAATACCATCCAAAAACAATTTTCAAAAAAACATATTACTTCGGATAACTGGGTTTTTGGAGATGATGATACGTTATCCATTTTCAAAAAAATAGAATCAGCAGGTGACCCCTTATCCGCATTTACCCAAAAGACTTTCCAGGGGATTGTAACCTAATTTCCCGAAAAAATTATACCTATGCCATGCCAGGGAGTTGGATGTCCAAGGCTTTGAGAATATCCCGATGTGCCTTGGTCAACTCTGTGAGGATATGACAGTACTTACCAGCATATTTACTCTCATAGCCTTTAGTCTTTTTTATAGCTTTGACCAGGAACGTTGAAAGCGCAAGGACAAGCAATACTAACCTAATTTCCCGAAAAAATTATACCTATGCCATGCCAGGGAGTTGGATGTCCAAGGCTTTGAGAATATCCCGCTGTGCCTTGGTCAACTCTGTGAGGATATGACAGTACTTCCCAGAATATTTAACCTTGG
>JAUWOH010000430.1 GCA_030612225.1 Desulfobacteraceae bacterium | reverse complement strand
ATTCCCTTTATGGCAAAAATCATAGCTGTTGCAGATATTTACGAGTCTTTAACTTCCGAAAGGCACTACCACAAGGCCCTTTCACCCGAACTCGCATTTAATATTATTGAAAAGGACGTCGGCACCATGTTCGATGAAAATATTGTCACAGCTCTAAAGAAATATTTGAATGATCTGGGGGATTTGAATTAGCTTTGATTCCAAAAAAAAGAAATCCCATGGAAATTAAAAAACAGAGAAATCTCCAGAATACGGGTGATATGCCGGCTGGCCCCATAAAAGTATCTAAAATAACAACCGGAGTAATAGCCATGATGGTTATACTGATCAG
The DNA here is from genome assembly GCA_030612225.1 of Desulfobacteraceae bacterium. Taxonomy (GTDB): domain Bacteria; phylum Desulfobacterota; class Desulfobacteria; order Desulfobacterales; family JAUWMJ01; genus JAUWMJ01. Next base: position 2,684 of record JAUWOH010000430.1, on the reverse strand, counting down.
AGATTGAAATTCGATATCCGTCTTAAGAATACTTGCAAACAGCATTCCAATTATCCCATAAATCAGAACCTGAACCAGCCTGTACACAAACGAACCCAGCACGAAAAAAGGAAAAAGTATTACAGCCAGCCATTTTTGAACAATTCTAAGCCAGCCGTGGATAACATCCTGATCAAGCCTGAAATCTTCAATCTCTGACAGGGAGAAGACCTGGGTTTGTCTGTCACTTTTTTTAATTATAAGTTTTGTTTCAGTCAGAAGCATTACAGCACTTGTGTCATTAAGAGACTTGATTTGACCTGTCGTATCAATAATAATAATGTCTTCACCACTGTTAGGATCTTTAATAGAATAGGGCTCATCGGCTTCTATTGACGCCTTGCCGTTTGAAAAGGTCACAGCAGGGAATTGGCTTATAAACGCAGGGGCATGTACGGTTAAGAAATCTGATAAATCATAATGAATTTTAACTGTTTTTACAACCGAACACAAAGCAAGAAGAAATAATAGATAAAGAAAAGCATAATTTTTCCAGTTTTGAGCAACATCCCTGTAAAAGTCTTTTGAATATAACGACATAAACAGGGGGTGAATAATTGTGTATCGCCGCCGGTTTGCTCCTAAAGGAGGGGGCTGAAGAAGTGATTGGGGCCGCCCTGGTTTATTAATGTCAGTGCTGCGCTTTGCTTCTTTATCAGCCGCTGCTGAATGATCAGCATCTTCTTCCATAGAAACAACTGAGCAGACTGCACCTGTCTTTTCAAAGGCCTCCTGGTCTTTAACTGCAGTTTTATAATCGAGATCCGTTTTTATCTCTATGGGACTGCCTGTAAAAAGACGGTCTATTTTACCGACACCCACCTTGTACAAAGAGGCCAGATTTTTTTTTACATCTTCAATACTATAGCCTTCGGCAACTTTTCCTTCAAAAATAATTTTGTATAGGTTCATTGAATTTGTTTCCTGCTCGTAATCAAATATTGTTAAATGGTGTATTGGTTAAGTGGTTGAGTTGTAATAACTCCCACTTAACTGCTCAACTGGTAACTTCTCAATAAATCCGGGCAAATCATATTTTACGACTATTCTCTGGATTCCGGCTTTCGCCGGAATGACAGGCACTTACACCCAATCGTCATTCCGGCGAAAGCCGGAAGCCAGTAACTGTTACCCTGACTTGTTGAGAAGTTACTGATTGGGTCCGCAATATGCTGCCTTGACAGGTTTCAATCTAAAAAATAGTGGGTTTAATACCGGATGTGTTTTAATGTCTTTTCCTTTCAGCATAGGAAAATGAAACGTCCATGTCAAGCTGCAAGGTGCTATAGCGGCGTTTAAAAAACTACGAAAAGAATTCGTTTTCCTTTGACATTTAATGATTCATAAGCTATACGCGCCATAAATTTTAAAAGGCCTATCTGCTTGAAAAGCTTGCAGTCAAAAACCGCACAGGCATAGACATAACAAGCATCCGGCTTTTAAGGCCGGCATTCAAAACTTTTTACAAATGCTTTGAGACCTTTGAAAAATGGTAATTTATTTTCGAATTCAAGGAAGGCGAAAATTTCAAACACAGGCGCCCCGAAGGAAGTGCCCTTGGGGTGAATATATGGAATATTCCGAGGATAGCGCTAATCGGGCATAAAGTGCCGTTTCGAAGTCTACACTTATCTGCAAAGGTCTCACTTTTATCACGGAGTTCTTAACCATATTATGGAAACAGTAACATCCATTAAACCCTTAATAGCTATAGCGCTTTCATTTTTCTGTCCCATTCTCATTATTGCTTCTTATAAAAAACCAAATTTAAGAGAATTCTGGACTTTCGTTATTGCATTTATAAAATTAGGTATTATCGCCTCTATGCTGCCTGTAGTTCTGGGAGGACAAAAGGTAGTCTATAATCTTGTTGAAATCCTGCCCGGAGTCGGAATTGCTTTTAAAGTAGATGCCTTTGGTCTTCTTTTCGCCATGGTTTCATCTTCTTTGTGGATCATCACAACCGTATATTCCATAGGGTATATGCGGGCGCTCAAAGAACATTCACAGACCAGGTTCTTCAGTTACTTTGCACTGGCCCTTTCATCGGCTGTGGGGGTTGCGTTTGCCGCCAATCTTCTTACACTTTATCTGTTTTACGAAATGCTGTCCCTTTCCACCTATTCTCTGGTAACACATCACCAGGATGCACAGTCACGTGCTTCGGGCAGAAAATATTTGACATATCTCATGGGTGGCTCCATTGCATTTTTTCTCCCGGCACTCATAATGACTTACAACCTTACAGGCACATTGGACTTTTCAAACCAGGGGATACTGACAGGCGCAGCCTCAGGCACGGTTCTTACGGTGATGTTTCTTCTTTTTATTGCCGGAATCGGCAAGGCTGCCATCATGCCCCTACATGCATGGTTGCCATCTGCAATGGTAGCTCCAACACCTGTCAGCGCACTGCTGCATGCTGTTGCCGTTGTTAAAGTTGGTGTGTTTTCCGTTTTGCGTGTTTGTTTATATATATTCGGGACAGACCTGTTGCACAGCCTCTCTTTAGATGTCTTTTTGCTTTATTTTGCATCAATAACTATTATTGTAGCTTCACTTTTTGCATTAAAACAGGATAACTTAAAGGCCAGACTTGCATATTCCACGGTCGGCCAGTTGTCCTATATCGTTCTGGCAGGCGG
>JAUWOH010000028.1 GCA_030612225.1 Desulfobacteraceae bacterium | reverse complement strand
GAATCAGGTACTGTTTCTTTTCTCTGATCACCTGGATTTGACAAAGAATCCTATTTTCACGGACAATCTTTTATACTTTTTGTTAGAGAATCCATAAAGATTGATGGCGTCGTAGAAAGTCCCATCTACTGCGTTGCAGCGGTTTTTCAGACACTCGGCATACTACATGTATTGCCTCGTCCCTGAAAAACCGCTGCGCCTTGCACCCCAAGGGCACTTCCTTCAGGGCGTATATGGAACTTTCTACTTAGCACCCCAAGGGCATTTCCTGCGGGCACCATCTGTGCGACTTTTTACGAGATCATAAAGATCGAAGCTCTCGTAAAAAGTCTTTGAATAAATGTCGGATGGCTAAGCAAAAAGCCTCAAAAGGATACATAAAAATGAACGGAGCAGAGCTTTTTATTCAATGCCTGGAAAATGAAGGTGTTGAATATATTTTCGGAATTCCCGGCGAAGAAAACCTCCTTTTCCTTGATGCGCTAAGGAATTCAACAATTCGATTGATTCTTACCCGTCACGAACAGGCAGCCGGTTTTATGGCAGCAACATATGGCAGACTCACCGGCAAACCCGGCGTCTGCCTTTCCACTCTTGGACCCGGGGCGACAAATTTTGTTACCAGCGCTGCATACGCATTGCTGGGCGGGATGCCGGTATTATTTATAACCGGGCAGAAACCTATAAAAAAAAGCAAGCAGGGGCGTTTTCAGATAGTCGATATCGTAAGAATGATGGAACCGCTTACAAAGTTCACCCGGCAGATTGTCAACGCAGGCAGTATATCCTCACTGGTGAGGAATGCTTTCAGGATTGCGGAACAGGAAAAGCCCGGGCCGGTGCATCTTGAACTTCCGGAAGATATCGCTGCCGAGAAAACAACAGGAGAACCTTTTGAAGTCATAACTACTCTTCTTCCGAGAGCGGACAGACATACTATAGAAAAGGTGGCGGAACTGATTCAATGTGCCCGACATCCGCTGCTTCTGATAGCTTCAGCTGCGAACAGAAAAAAGACCTGCCATGCTTTATATGAATTTTTAGACAAAACAGGTATATTTTTTTTCAGCACTCAAATGGGAAAGGGTGTTGTTGATGAGAGACATGACAGGTCAATCGGGACTGCAGCGCTGACGGATCATGATTATATTCATTGTGCGATCAACCGTGCGGATCTGATAATAAACGTCGGTCATGATATCGTGGAAAAACCCCCGTTTATTATGACCAAAGATGGCATGAAGGTGGTTCATATTAACTATTTTAACGCCCGGATAGACGATGTTTATTTCCCCCAATATGAAGTTATCGGCGATATTGCTGAAAATCTTCTTGCCCTGACATCTGAAATAAAACCATGTACCGATCAGGATGCAGGTTATTTCAAGCGGATAAAATATGAGATTGAAAAACATGTTTATTCATGTAGGGAAAGTGATGCTTTCCCGAGTACACCCCAGAAAATTGTCAGTGATATAAGGGATTCGATGCCTGATGACGGGATAATATCTCTTGATAACGGCATGTATAAAATTTGGTTTGCGAGAAATTACAAGGCGTATGAATCAAATACCGTACTCCTTGACAATGCCCTGGCGACCATGGGGGCAGGGCTTCCTGCCGCCATCAGCACCAAGCTGATTAATCCTGAAATAAAAGTAGCTGCAATCTGCGGTGACGGGGGTTTTATGATGAATTCCCAGGAACTGGAAACAGCAGTTCGGTTAAATATTGATTTAGTTGTAGTAATATTAAAGGATGACGCATACGGAATGATCAAATGGAAGCAGAGCGGGTTGGATTTGCAGAACTTCGGACTCGATTTCGGCAATCCTGATTTTGTAAAATATGCGAATAGTTATGGGGCTAAGGGTTATCATATTACCAAAGAAAACAGACTGGCTGAGGTTTTAAAAGACTGCCTTAATACTTCGGGAGTTCATGTTCTGGAAGTTCCGGTTGATTATTCCGAAAATGAAAAGGTTTTTTTTGAAGAACTGAAGCAGAAAACCTGTGTTTTATAAGAACTCAAGTTTCGCACCCCTTATCTACAGTAAAGCCTTAATTCTTGAAGAGTTGATTCGTATCGAAGGAGTGAATCGAGATGGTTATATCATTTTCTTCCAGGTGATATGAATATAATCATTTAGCAGCGTGTCCTGATATTTGGGATAAAGTGCATGAATTGCTAAATTATATAAAGTCGTACGTCTATCCCAAATATCAGGCCCAAATATCAGGACACTGCGAAAAAGTGGAGAAGGTAACCAACATATCACCTTCCAGAAAATAATATAACCGTCTCGATTCACATCTGATCTTATATCTTACGCACTATCAAGGCATCACTTATTGCAAAAGTGGGGTGAGGAACTTGAGTAAAAATATGAAGGAGTGACGCTTTCGTAAAAAGTCAAAAACTACTTTTTACGAAGCGTTTTAAGTTTTAGGTTTTAAGTCTCTTTTAAAACAGATAATATCATTAACATAAAACATAAAACTTAACACCTAAAACCTAATGAATTCGACTTTTTACGAATTCATCAAGGGGTAATATTATGCTTAAAGAAAAATATCCGTTTTATCTGGCAAACAGGCCGGAAATGCCGAACGCAGATCTTAAAGTGGTTGACAAGTTTACCGGAAAGGTCGCAACTCGTGTGCCGGTTGCAGATGAACATACTATTGACAAGGCTATAGAGGCTGCCTGCAAATCTGTTGAAGCGTTGAGAGCGATGCCGGCCTATAAACGGCAGGAAGTGTTGTATCATTGCGTGGATCGCTTTACCGAACGATTTGAAGAACTGGCTATGGCTCTTTGTATTGAAGCAGGAAAACCTATTAATGACAGCAGAGGTGAAGTAACAAGACTGATCGAAACGTTTAAAATTGCAGCAGAAGAAAGTGTGCGCATGACCGGGGAATATGTTCCGCTGGATCGGAGCCCCAGGGAGGAAGGATATATATCCACCTGGAAAAGGGTGCCCATAGGCCCTTGTTCCTTTATTTCTCCGTTTAATTTTCCTTTGAATCTGGCGGCTCATAAAATTGCTCCTGCAGTGGCTGCAGGCTGCCCTTTTGTATTGAAACCGGCAAGTCTGACCCCCGTGGGCGCTTTGATTATCGGTGAAGCATTGAGCGAGACAGATCTTCCCAAGGGAGCTTTTTCCATACTGCCCTGTGGCCGGGACAGTGCACGACTTTTAGTTGAAGATCCAAGGCTGAAACTTCTTTCTTTTACAGGCTCTCCTGCTGTGGGATGGAATCTTAAGGCCAGGGCCGGAAAGAAAAAGGTTGTTCTGGAACTAGGGGGTAATGCCGCGTGCATTGTTGATGAAGATGCCGGCCTTGATGATGCAATCTCACGAATTGTTTTCGGAGCGTTTTACCAATCCGGGCAAAGTTGTATCGGTGTGCAGCGGATTCTTATACATGAAAAGGTTTATGATGAATTTAAATCCGGATTGGTGAAGGCAACCCGGGCACTAAAAATGGGTGATCCTAAAAAGGAAGATGTTTTTATCGGCCCCATGATTTCAGAAAAAGAAGCTGTGCGGCTTGAAAACTGGGTCAACAGCGCCCTGAAAAGTGGAGCCACGTTGTTATGCGGAGGAAAACGGGAAGGAGCGATGCTGGAGGCCACACTTCTTGAAAACGTTCCGGAAGGTGAAGATATATGCAGAAAAGAAGCTTTCGGTCCTGTTGCCGTACTTTCCGAATTTAAAGATTTTAATCAGGCGTTGAAACAGGTAAATAACAGTGATTTCGGGCTTCAGGCCGGTATTTTTACACGTGATATATACAAAGCCTACCATGCTTGGGATACGCTTGAGGTGGGAGGTGTGGTAATCGGAGATGTGCCGTCCTGGAGAGCGGATCAAATGCCCTACGGAGGGATAAAGGACAGCGGCCTTGGTCGTGAAGGTATACGTTTTGCCATTGAGGATATGACTGAAATCAGGCTGATGGTAATTCGTGGTATTCTTTAAGTGCCGGAACGAAACCGTTATCTTTCCTAGTTTTGCTTGCCGGGAACTTGAGAATTTTTACAATCGCCTCATCGGGCTGTCGCTGTACTACACCGCCCAGTTTCTGCTGGCATTCTTAGTGGGACTGGTAAAAAAACCGCTACAACGCAGTAAATGAGACTCTTTACAACGTCATCTATCTTGAAAGTTCAAGCTTTATGGCAAGACCTATCTTTTCCAAGGTATATGGCTTCTTTATATATTGACCCGCCCCTAGCCGCTGGGCTTCCTTTACGCGTTCATTCTCAGCAAATCCACTCGCAATGATTGCCTTTTGCCCTGAAGATATTTTTATTATCTCTTTATATGTATCAAGGCCGTCAATACCGGGATCCATAATCATGTCCAGGACTACCATATCAACGAGGTTTTGTTTTATGTATTCGATCGCCTCAATGCCGCTTGAAACACTTGTTACTGAATAACCCAATTTTGTCAGGATATGTGTGGCAATTTCTCGCTGTTCTTTTACGTCATCTACCACCAGGATTAATTCACCGCTCCCGCTATAGTTTTCAACAGGCACTAAGACTTCTTCTTTTTTAATCCCTTCCCTTGTAATAGGAAAATAAAGTTCTATGATTGTTCCTTTTCCTTCAGTGCTCTCAACATTGATATAACCATGATGATCCTGCACCGTACCCCATACAACGGCCATACCCAAACCGGTACCACTTCTCCCCATAATCTTTTTTGTATAAAACGGCTCGAATATCTTGTTTAGATCCTCATGGGCGATTCCGGCGCCATTATCCTCAATTTTCAGGACAATATAATCACCTTCTTGAACATTATCGTATCCCTTTACAGGTCTGTCAATATACTGATTTCTTGTATAAATGGCAACCTTACCGTCCTTGGGCTGGGCTTCAGCTGCATTAGAAACCAAGTTCATAAGCGTTTTTCTAAGATGAACAGGCGACCCTTTAATATTCATTAAATCCGGTTCAAGATGCATGTCAATGTGAATATGAGGGTAGTAGGTTTTAAGCATCTCGTGCTCAGGGGATCTCAAGTATTCATATATAATATCATCATTATAATTTAAAACCTCCGTATTTGTAACACCTCTCCTCGCTAATGTTAATAAATCTTGCACAATAGCAGCAGCCTTCTCTCCTGAATCTTTAATGGTAGCAATAGGTTTCCTTAACGGATCGTCTTCATTGAGGTCCATTAAAATCAGGTCTGGATAGCTGACAATGCCTGACAGCACATTGTTCAAGTCATGGGCCACACCCCCGGCAAGAAGCCCTAATGCCTCCATTTTCTGGGAACGGGAAAGCCTTTCTTCCAGCTCTCTCTTTTCCTTATCCGTACGTTGTCGTTCTTGAATTTCCTTTTTGAGTTTTTCGTAGCTCGTTCTCAACTCTTTAGTGCGCTCGACAACAATATCTTCAAGTTTGTTGTTCAGCTCTTCAAGTTTCTCATTGGCTTTTTTTATCTTATAGGCATAGGAATCCTTTGCCTCGATTGCGGTCATCAGTTCCACATGTTGTTCGTAAAGTTTGGTGGACATCTCATTGAAGTCAGCGGCAATTTCTCCTATCTCATCCATAGAAGAGAGATTAACCTGTTCTCCAATTTGGCCAAGCCTTACCTTTCTAATTGCATCCCGCAGCTTGTTCGCCGGTTGAATCAAAGAACGTGAAAGCAGCAAATTGAGCAGGGCGGCGGTGATGAGCAAAATAGAAAACATAAGTGTAAAGAAAAACAGGATGTAGGAAAATGATTCTCTTTCCATCTCTGACAGGTCGAAATACATCTTAAAATATCCCACTCGCTCTCCAATAATCTCAATAATTGAGGAATATTCGACAAACGAATGGTTTCTTTTGATTATTTTGCTAACAAAAGGTGCTTGACTGAGAACCTCTTGCTCTGAAGGGCTAATAGAATCAGTAAGGTTCTTATCCGTAGATAGCACAAGTCCCCCGTCAATTGCGTATATACTCACCTCAGCAATATCTTTTACACCTTGAATTTCTTTAAGGGAGCGGGCCAAAGCCTCCTTTTGATCAGCGAAAATTTCGTTGGCAAGTTCCTCTTTTCTCTGTTCAAAAATAGTGCTTAACAGGAGTTGAATTCTTTCCAAACGGGATTGGCGGCGATTGACTTCGAATGGGTAAAAAATGGCGCTGAAAAATATTGCGATAACTACGCATGTGAGGAGTATCGCTGTATTTATTTTAAATCGGAGGCTATGAAATTTCATTAGAACTTATAAATATTTTTTCTCAGGGTCTATAGCTTTTAAAATAATATCCGCGGCCATCTGTTATCTTCATGATCACGGCATTTTTTATAGGGTCCCTTTTGCCATTGAAGGTGATTGTGCCGGTTACACCTTTAAAACCTTTGGTTTTTGCCAGGGCATCACGTATTTTTTCCCTATCAATCGAGCCTGCCCTATTGATTGCCTCAGCTAAAAGAAAGACAGCATCATATGCAAGAACTTCCGAGGCATGGATTCGCTCATTCCTTTTATATTTTTTTATATAACGCCTGGAAATTTCATTTCCTACCTCTTCCGCCCAATGTGTACAGTGATAACCTCTTTTTAGTGCCGTTCCACCTTTAGTAAAAAAAGCCCGATCTCCCCAGCCGTCTCCGCCTAACGGAATGGCCTTGATACCAGCATTTAAGGCATCTATTATTATAAGGGCACTTTCATCATAGCCTGGGATAAAAAGTGCATCAGGGTTCATTTTCTTTGCTTGAAGGACTAAATGACGGTAACTTCTCTCTTTTTGTTTATAGTTGAGTTTAGCCAATATTCTTCCGCCCCTTTTCTCAAAACTACGCTGGAAAAAATTGGATAGCTCCATGCTATAGTCGCTCGTTATATCAACAAATATAACAACCGTTGAAACCTTTAATTCCTCTTTAGAAAACGCAGCCATAACCTCACCCTGGAATGGATCACTATAACAGACCCTGAAGATATACTCTCCAATGCGGGTTATCTTTGTATTGGTTGAGACATTGGTAATCATTGGAATATTATTGGCCTGGGCAACCTTTGCTATAGCAAGGGTGTGTGAGCTATAGGCCGCCCCAATAATAGCCGAAACATTAGCCTTAACAGCCATGTCTGCCGCCACTTTTGAACCTATAGGTGTGCTTTTGTTATCAAACTCAATCAACTCTAATTTTTTACCTAACACACCACCTCTGCTGTTTACTTCCTGAACACCGTGCCGCACACCTCTTATTGAAGGCGCGTTTGTCTGAGCTGCCACGCCACTAAATGAATAGATTGATGCAATCTTGATTTTTTCTTCCGCCTGCACCTGAGCAATAGATAGCACGGAAAAAATAAGGGTTTGTATGACAATATATATTAACTTTAAAAATGTTTGTGTTTTCATTTTTGTAAATACCTGTTTTGGGAATTTTATTATCTTAGGAGCAGCAACAAATTCAAAGCTGTTTTTTGCGTTTTTATTTATTCTCACTATCTCTCTCCAATTATCGGTTTTCCATAAAAAATTCACGGCTTCACAGATTTTAAAAAAACAAACTTTCCCTTTTCACATTTGATAAGACTTACTTCTTTATTCGTTGGGTCTCCGTTTTGGTCAAAAGCGATGGTACCGGTAGATCCTTGAAAGTTTTTTGTTTCGGCTATTGCATTTCGAATTTTATCTCTTTCTAAACAGCCGGCACGATCTATTGCATCCGCTAAAAGCATCACAGCATCATAAGCCAATGGGGCAGTGACTCTTACCTCTTTTATGCCATACTTTTCTCGATAGATCTTTAAAAAATGCCTGCTTTTTGTAAACTGAACCTTGGGATGCCAATGATTTGAGAAATAACTTCCATTTAGGACATTCCCTGCATACTTATATATCGGGCCATCCCAGCCATCACATCCCAAAAAGGTTGTTTTGATCCCCATTTTTACCGCCTGCTTGACTAATAACCCGCTATCCCTGGAGTAGCCCGGGATAAAGAAAACATCCGGGTTGAATTTTTTTGCCTCTATTAAAATATTTTTAAAATCAACCGCCTTTCCTTTATAGTTACCATGGTAAAGCACCTTTCCGCCAATATTTTTAAAAAAAGTCTCAAAGTATTCCGCCAAGGTCATACTGTATTCTTCATTAAGGTTTCCCATCACAATGGAAGTACGGCCACCTATGTCTGAATAGGCGAACCTTGCCATGACCTTTCCCTGAAAGGAATCAATAAAGCAGACACGAAAGATATAATCGCCTATTCTGGTTACTTCCGGTTCAGTAGAAGCAGGTGTTATCATCGGTATTTTTGCTTCTTGCAAGATACTGGCCATGGCTATGGAATGGGAGCTCCAAATAGCACCAATAACTGCCGTTACATTCCGATTTACAGCCTCTTGTGCTGCTATTTTTGACCTAAGTGGTGAACTCTGATTGTCTATTAGAATCATTTCCATAGGGCGGCCAATGACTCCTCCATGGCTGTTGATTTCGTCAACAGCCAACCGGGCACCTTCAATAGCCGGTTTGTTCTGGTCAATGGCTATACCGGTTTGGGACAGAATGACCGCCACCTTAATCGGTTCAGATGCTTCCGAAGCACAGGGAGCTATTAAAAACATCAAAAGGCATCCAAGTGTTAGTTCTATCAGGAAGATTTCTCTGGAATATCTACACATTGAATATCTCCATACAATCAGTTTAATGCTAAAATTTTTTTAATCATTTTTGAACCTTCTCTTCAATCTCGTGAAATACATCAAGAATAAATAGTAGCTTTTGGGGAGCAAATCAAGCAAAAAGTGCCGTTTCGAAGTCTACGCTTATCTGCAAAAGTCTCTCAATGTTTTGGGGCGATTACAAAAGCTCCCAGAAACACATCCGGTGTCAAGCGTGTAGAAGGACCAGCCTTTATTATAGTAAATAATACTTGGTTCTATGGGCCAGGCCATAGACAAACGAGATGCCGAATTGATTAGCCCATGTTACGGGTTGCGAGTGATGAAATGAATTCTATCTAATTTTTAAATATTAAAAAGATTAATATCCCTTATTTGTTTTGTTCATACAAGTACTTGAGTGTGTTTCGTCCTTCGTGCTTCGCTCCTCGATTTTTTTTGGACCCGCAACCCGCAACCCGTAACACGCAACTCGCAACGTGTGGCGTTTACGATGGTACCACTCACAGGGGTAATCAAGGCCGGGTCCCCTGGACCCCGGATCTTTACGGCAGGCTGGTTCATTCTCAATATATTTCTATACAGTAAATATATCGGCATTTATCTTGAAAGCTTTAATAAATGATTGTGGACACTGGCGGGATTTATAAGAAGTATATCTTGTTACTCAAGTTTCGCATCCCTTATCTACATCGAAGCCTCAATTTCTGAAGAGTTGATTCGTATCGAAGGATTGAATCGAGACGGCTATATCATTTTCTTCCAGGTGATATGAATATAATCAGTTGGCAGCGTGTCCTGATATTTGAGATAAAGTGCATGAGTTGCTAAACTATATAACTTCGTTCATCTATCCCAAATATCAGGACACTGCGAAAGAGTGGATGCTGAGACCAACATATCACCTTCCAGAAAATAATATAACAGTCTCGATTCACATCTGATCTTATATATTACGCGCCATCAAGGCATCACTTTTTGCAAAATAGGGGTGCGAAACTTGAGTTGTTATATTTAAAAGGGCAGCTTAGGCGGCTTCAGAGCTTCGGAGGAGATTGGCATGTTGACAATATATCCGAAATTTGGTAGTGTCTTTTTGTTGCTGGTATCTGGATGAGAATGGGCACTTAACAACAGGAGATACCACATATTGTGATTTATCCGACTATTGTACACCACCGAGATTTCAACTTAATCCGTTTTCAAAAAGCAAGCTCTTATCAAAAAAATGAAATTTATCGATATAAATCCATGAAGCACCTTAACAGATAGCCTGAAAACTCATGTAATATTAAAGTGTTATTATGACTGATAATCTTCATGTTATTCCATGCGCCTATCTTATTCCCCTGCCAATAGAAGCTTTTTCTAGATCAATCCGTCTTGATCCGGGTGTCATAACGATAGGCCGAAGTCGATCAAATACCATCTATCTTGCCCATGGATCAGCATCCCGCAATCATGCAAGAATATCATTGATCGACAGTCAATATATTCTGTCTGATCTAAAATCACGTAACGGTACGTATGTAAATAAAAAGCGCATCAAAAATATTTCCCTTAAGCATAATGATCAGATCGTTTTGGGTGACCGCTCTTTTGTCTTTTCACTCAAAGACCCGGAGCATGACGATTCTGATTTAGTCTATACATCCAGTGAAGATACCGTTTGTTTCCGGGAGGATGATATTCACTTGCCTGATATGGTCGCGCGCAAGGCTGAAACTGCGGCCCGGACATTTCTTGATCCAAATAAAGACGGAAAAGAAATCAGTGCGGAACAAGCTCTGGATGCCCACAGCCGGCTGCTACTCCTATACCAGTTGAGCGACAAATTAAGATACATAAAAAATGTTGATGAAATTTTGAGTATGGGGATCGATTTAATATTCGGCGCACTCCCTTCAGCAGAACGCGGTGTGGCAATGCTGCGATCAAGTTCAAAAGACCCTCTTGAAGCACATATCGTTAAATATCGTCATAAAAAGCCCGAGGGAGATGTTATTCCGGTAAGTCAAACGGTCATTAACAAGGTAATTAAGGAAAAACTCGCATTGGTAAGCCGGGATGCCCTGGATGATTCCCGCTTTGAAACAGGGGATTCCATCATGGTTCATAATCTTAATTCCATTATATGTGTACCTCTTATCAGTGGGGAGAGAGTGATCGGTGTGTTGCACCTGGATACCAGCCAGATACTGGACGCTTTTACCCAAAATGACCTGGAATTCACGGCAGCCGTAGCAAATGAAATGTCAATCACGATAGATAATTCTCGTCTACAGCAAGAAGCCGTGCAGAACGAAAGAATGGCGGCAATAGGCCTGACTATCACGAATATTGCTCATAATATCAGGAATCTGCTAACCATCAATAAGGGCGTTGAAGAATTGATGAGTATGTACGTAAGCGATATCGCGGATGAAAAACTTCAAAAGAGCTGGCAGCTTGTACGTAAAAGCCTTGAACAGATGAACAATCTATCGACTAATATGCTCGATTTTACACGTGTGCATCCTGTTCAATTGGATTTGATTGATATTAATTCAACAGTGCTCAATTATCGTGATTTTTTTCAAGAAACCCTTACCAGGATGGGCAATAAATTGGTAATGGATCTTGATCCAAACCTTACGAAATGGGTGATGGATGAATCCGGTTTAAAACGCGCGCTTCTTAACCTTGTGGTCAACGCTAATGATGCTGTAAAAGAAAAAGAAAATGGTATCATTACTATTTCGACATTTATTGACGCGAAAAATCACCTGAACATCGGTGTCAGCGACAACGGTTGCGGGATCGAACCAGACCGGATTAATAATGTATTTCAGCTCTTTTTTACCACAAAAGGCACAAAAGGAACAGGTCTCGGGTTGCCCATGGTTCAGAGATTTGTGGAAAGACTGGGCGGAACAATCACAGTGGAGTCTAAAGTGGATGAAGGAGCAACATTTAATTTAAACATCCCGTGGATTGAAAATAATTAATGAGGGAAGAGCCAGTTTCAAAATGTTCAGTTTCGAAGTCTGCGCTTATCTGTTTGAGATCAAGGAAAGCAGGCGGATTAACCACCTCAGTACGATCTGCCAGACCCACGGGGCAGGCAGGGATACATGGAGTATTCGAGGATAGCGCTAAAGGTTAGCGCTGATGCTTCACTTCGTGTCACTAAAATGCCAAAATTTGAGCCTGTCGAAGCGAAGCGTAGATCCCGCTCATCGGGGACGCAGATATCGTATAAAAGGGGACGTTTTGAAATTGGCTCGGAAGCATATTCAGATATTTCCACGCGATCTTTCAATAATGAATTCAGCTTTTTTTCCCGCAATTTATGGCCATTCCTGTTTTTAGGAAATTCCAGAAATTTTGATACATTAAAAAAACAAAAATCATATAATTTTTAACATATCAATCCAATAAAAGGATGACACACATGGATAACTTTTCATACAAAGCATTGATTGTTGAAGAACCTGAGAAAAATAAATTTATTCGTCAGATTAAAAATGCAAATATTAATAATCTGCCTGACGGAGATGTTCTCATTCGGGTTAACTATTCTTCTTTAAATTATAAAGATGCTCTATCGGCTACAGGAAACCGGGGTGTCACAAGGCAGTACCCTCATACACCAGGGATTGATGCAGCAGGGATTGTTGAAGAAAGCCGTGTTGACACGGTTAAAAAAGGAGAAAAGGTCATTGTTACAAGTTACGATCTTGGCATGAACACGGCAGGTGGCTTTGGGCAATATATTCGTGTGCCGGGGGACTGGGTGGTCAAACTGCCGGATGGACTCTCCTTGAAACAGAGCATGATATTCGGAACAGCCGGATTTACTGCCGGTATGTCCATTTTTAAACTAACCCGAACTATCGGGCCCGAGCATGGGGATATTCTTGTCACCGGTGCCACAGGTGGCGTGGGAAGCCTTGCTGCAGGAATGTTGTCCCACCTTGGATATTCCGTAACGGCTGTCTCCGGGAAAACAGATACTACCTTGCTGAATAAACTGGGCGTCAAAAACATCATTGCCAGGAACGATTTCCTTGAAAACACGAAACCGCCCATTTTAAAAGCGCAATGGGCAGGCGTCATCGATATGGTGGGAGGAGAAATTCTGGCAACAGCCATAAAATCAACAAAACCGGATGGGGTCGTGACCTGCTGCGGCAATGTAGCATCCCCGGATTTGCCCATCAACGTGTTTCCGTTCATATTAAGGGGAATCTCCCTTCTCGGGATAGATTCACAGCATTGTCCTATGAAATTAAGGTCAAAGGTTTGGGAAAAACTGGCCACCGACTGGAAATTTGACATGCTTGAAAGCATCTATGATGAAATTTTTCTCGATCAGTTAAATGATAAAATTGAGCGCATATTAAAAGGAGAGCTAAAAGGCAGAACTCTCGTAAATTTGAACTAAGGTCCACTATAGTCCAGCTTCTCGCTGGATAGTGCGTGGAAAACAAAAGGAGGAATTGGTATGAAATGGATGCAGTTTTTTACACCGGCCGAATCTTTAGATTTTAAAGAGACTGAAGCATATATTTCTCAACATCCGGGAGATAAGATAACGATACTGGATGTAAGGCAGCCCTCAGAATACCAGGAAAGCCATATTCCCGGGGCCACTCTGATTCCTCTGCCCCAGCTTTCTGACAGGCTCGATGAGCTTGATCCTGAAAAACCCACCCTGGTCTATTGAGCCATTGGCGGACGCAGCCGTGTTGCTGCGCAAATGCTTGCAGGGAAGGGATTTAAAAAAGTGTTTAATGTCGCAGGCGGGATAAAGGCATGGCATGCCAAAACAGCCATTGGTCCACAGGATCTTGGAATGGATCTTTTCAGCGGCAAAGAGGAACCCCTGGATGTGTTAAAGGTCGCATATTCTCTTGAACAGGGGTTGTACGAATTTTATATTACCATGGAAGAAGAAGCGAAAAATGAAAAAGTAAAAGATCTCTTTGCGAAATTATCCGATATCGAAGTGAAACATCAGATGTCTATTTATACAGCATACAATGACATCAGCGATGAGGAACTGAGCAAAGATGAGTTTGAAAAAATGGTCGAAATAAAGGCATTGGAAGGAGGCCTGACTACCAGGGAATATCTTGATCTTTTTACCCCTGATCTTAATTCTGAAACGGAAGTGATATCCCTTGCCATGTCAATAGAAGCCCAGGCTCTGGATCTTTATCAGAGAGTCTCCTCAAAAATAGAGAATCCACAATCAAAGGATATTATCAATCAGATTGCCAATGAAGAAAAGGCGCATCTCTCAAGCCTGGGCAAACTTTTGGACAACCTTTAAAAGAATAGGATAAAATGAGAAAACATCTTGTACTTATTGGGGGTGGTCATGCACACATGATGACCCTTGAAAATGTTGGTAAGTTTGTTGAAAAAGGGTTTAAAGTTACCGTGATAGGACCTTCTTTTTACCACTATTATTCCGGCATGGGTCCCGGGATGCTGGGCGGGACATACAGCCCTGATGACATCCGGTTTGCCACAAAAAATGTGGTTCAAAAACAGGGCGGTATTTTTGTAAAGGATAAAGTTGTACGGATTGATCCTGATAAAAAAGAGATTTATACTAAGACAGGGCATACATTTTCCTATGACGTGCTCTCCTTTAATGCGGGCAGCTATGTTCCCATGCAGGCAGCTTTGGAGGACGGTGATAATATTTATTCTGTAAAGCCCATTGAAAAGCTAATGGAAGCTGCGGATAAGCTAAAGGTTTTTTTTGCACAAAAAAAGATTCTTGTCAGCATTGTAGGGGGAGGCCCTTCATCTGCCGAAGTGGCCGGAAATGTTTGGCAACTTGCAAAAAAAGTGAACCGGCATATGCCTGATATCCGGATTTTTGCCGGTAAAAAATTTATGGCAAAATTCCCCGAAAGCGTCAGATCAAAAGTTTTTTCTTCCCTTCAAAAAAGAGGTGTTCAAATCCTTGAAACCGGTTATGTAAAAGAAATCAAACCGGATGAAATCTGCCTTGAATCAGGTGAAACATTTTCCGCGGATTTTATCTTCATGGCTCTGGGGGTCAAACCATCCACCATCTTTGAGGAATCAGGCCTGCCTCTCGGTCCGGATAAAGGACTTCTGGTGAATAAATACCTGCAGTCTGTAAAATATCCTGACATATTCGGCGGCGGTGATTGTATTTATTTTCAGGACCAGCCCCTGGATAAGGTCGGAGGGTATGCGGTCAGGGAAAATCCTATCTTACTGCATAACTTGATGGCAAGCCTCGAAGGTGGTGACCTTGAAATATTTGATCCTGGTCCTGAATATCTTTTAATTTTGGTTCTTCTCCAAATTAGTTGTAGAAAGCCTGATAGATTTTCAACATAAAGTAGCGTAGATCATGGTAC
>JAUWOH010000049.1 GCA_030612225.1 Desulfobacteraceae bacterium | reverse complement strand
AGATGGCGTAAATACAACCCTTGGCCTTCCGATAATCAGAACTTCTGTCGATCATGGGACAGCTTACGATATTGCAGGCAAAGGTAAAGCCGATCCTGGCAGTTTAACTGCCGCGATAAAGATGGCAGCCGAACAGGCGGCATTGGTAAATAAAACAATATAAAAATATGAAATCTAATAAAATCATTATACGCGGTGCAAGGCAGCATAATTTGAAAAATATCAATCTTGAATTGCCTCGAAATAAGCTTATTGTTATTACGGGTCTTTCCGGGTCCGGGAAATCGACACTTGCATTTGATACGCTATATGCCGAAGGGCAGCGCAGGTATGTTGAATCTCTCTCCACTTACGCACGCCAGTTTTTAGAACGTATGGAAAAGCCTGATGTTGATATGATTGAAGGCCTTTCCCCTGCCATTGCAATTGAACAAAAAGCAGCAAGCCACAACCCACGATCAACTGTAGGAACAGTTACGGAAATATACGATTATCTCAGACTCCTTTTCGCCAGGGTAGGAACGCCCCACTGCCATATTTGCGGAAAACCGATTACATCACAAACAATCGATCAAATTGTAAACAGGGTAATGTCACTTCCTGAAGGAAGTAGAATTATAATATTGTCTCCTGTGGTTTCAAATCAGAAAGGAACACATGAAAAACTCTTTAAATGGCTGAGAAAGGAGGGTTTTGCACGTGTCCGTGTGGATGGAAAGACTCTTGATATAGAAGATATTTCTTCGCTGAAAAAAAACATAAAGCATACCATCGATGTAATTATTGATAGACTGGTTGTAAAAGAAAAAGTAAAAAATCGCCTGGCCGATTCCCTGGAACTTGCTCTGGCACAATCAGATGGACTTGTTGAAGTTGATGTTCTGGGCAAAGAATCGATTTTGTTCAGCGAAAAGGCAGCATGTATCGATTGTGGCATCAGCTACCCTGAATTTACACCCGCCAGTTTTTCTTTTAATTCACCCCAGGGCGCTTGCCCAAAATGTGACGGTCTTGGCACAACAACGGAATTCGACCCTGATCTTATCATCCCAAATCATGAACTTTCATTAAGGGAAGGCGCTGTAGCCATGTGGGCCAACAGGAATACCGTGCACTTCATGGACTTCCTGGATGCCCTTACCACACACTATGAAGTAGATATCTACACACCGTATATAGAGCTTCCGGATCATTTTAAAAATGCCCTTCTATACGGCTCAGGGCAAGAAGAAATCACCTTTTATTTTGAACAGAATAATCGTCGTTTTAGCTATAAAAAAACCTTTGAAGGTATCATTAACAGGCTTAAGCGGCGTTACATGGAGACTGGTTCATCCTGGGCCAGAGATGAAATAAGGCGCTATATGAATTTTAAGCCATGCTCCGAGTGCAAAGGTGTAAAATTAAATAAAGCGAGCAGCTCTGTAAAGGTAGGAGGCTTTGCTATATCTGATATAACGGCGCTTTCTATTGAAAAAGCACATTTATTTTTCAGGCAGCTTAAACTAAGAGGCAAAAAAAAGATAATAGCCGAAAGAATTCTTAAAGAAATTATCGAAAGGCTCGGCTTTCTTGAAAACGTAGGGCTCTCCTATCTTACTCTTGACAGGTCAGCCTACACGCTGTCCGGTGGCGAAAGCCAGAGAATTCGCCTTGCAACACAGATCGGATCGAAATTAACCGGCGTTCTCTACGTTCTTGATGAACCAAGCATAGGTCTTCACCACAGGGATAATCAGCGACTTCTTGGAACCCTTCTGAAAATGCGCGATCTGGGCAACACTGTACTTGTTGTAGAACATGATGAAGAAACAATCCTGTCTTCCGATTATGTAGTAGACATGGGACCCGGGGCCGGAATGAACGGCGGCCAGGTCGTATTTGCCGGAAAACCAAAAGCGCTTCTTAAAGATAAATATTCATTAACAGGGCAGTATATTTCAGGTAGAAAAAGCATTGAAGTCCCATCTAAACGCCGTCCTGGACATGAAAAAAACCTCATCATAAAAGGAGCTTCAAAAAATAATCTTAAAAATATAGATGTTGAGTTTCCCCTTGGTAGTTTTATATGCATTACAGGTGTGTCCGGATCAGGGAAATCAACCCTTCTCCTTGAAACACTATACCGTATTCTATCACAAAAGCTTTACCATGCCAGAGCACCTGCCGGTGATCATCGAGATTTTCTTGGACTTGAGTATATTGACAAAGTGGTTAATATTGATCAAGCCCCAATAGGAAGGACGCCTCGCTCGAATCCGGGCACCTATACCGGTGTTTTTACATTTATAAGAGAACTTTTTTCAAGAACCCCTGAAGCCCGCATTCGTGGATATAAACCAGGACGCTTCAGTTTCAATGTAAAAGGGGGAAGATGCGAGGCCTGCAGGGGTGACGGAATTATTAAAATTGAAATGCATTTTCTACCGGACGTTTATGTTTCATGTGACGTATGCCACGGAAAAAGATATAACCGCGAAACTCTTGAAATCAAATACAAAGGAAAAAACATAGCTGATATTCTTGATATGACGGTAAATCAGTCTTATGCTTTTTTTGAAAAAATAGGAAAAATCAGGACTAAGTTAAAAACCCTGGTTGACGTCGGCCTTGGCTATATCCATATAGGCCAGCAGGCTACAACCCTATCCGGAGGAGAGGCCCAGCGTGTCAAACTCTCTCGGGAACTAAGCAAGAAGGGAACCGGCATGACCGTGTACATTCTTGATGAACCGACCACCGGGCTGCATACTGATGACATAAAAAGACTTCTTAGTGTATTAAATACTCTTGTTGAAACAGGAAATACGGTTGTTGTGATAGAACATAACCTGGATGTAATCAAGACAGCCGACTATATCATCGATCTCGGTCCTGAGGGTGGAGATGAGGGAGGATATATAGTAGGATGCGGCACTCCCGAGGAAATAGTAACTATTAAGGAGTCTTATACCGGTCAATTTTTAAAGAAAGTGCTGTAAATAAAAACAGGGCTTTGCTTAAAAAACAAAGCCCTGTTTTTGTTAGGTACAAAAATCTTTTTTAGTGAGCAAACAGCCCTGCAATTGCAGCTGCTTGGGGATGTGCGTAGATAAGGATCAGTGAAACAACCAGTGCATAAATACACAGTGATTCGATCATGGCAAGACCGATCAGCATAGTAACTGTAACCTTACCTGACGACTCGGGATTCCTGGCAATACCCTCAACTGCAGATTTTAAACCAAGACCCTGCCCTATACCACAACCAAAGGCTGCAATTGCAATTCCAAAACCAGCCGCAGTCACGCACGCGATAAAAAACTCTAATGCTTTTAATTCCATACTCTATACTACCTCCTTAATTAAGTTTGTTGGGCTTCTTCCATTAACCCATTAAAAATTAATTTAAACACTAATAATAAATATTTCTAACCGCTTAGGATTCGCACAGATAAGCGTTCACAGGTACCGCAGATGTGCGTGACAGGGCGTCTGCTATGCTGGTCGTCCTGATCACGTGCAGATGCGGTGTCTGTGAACGCTTATCAAGAATCTAGTGCGCATGTTCCATAGCGCCTGAAAAATAAATGATCGAAAGCAAAAAGAATACAAATGCCTGAACAAGGGCAACAAAAATGCCGAGCGCCATTATCGGAAGCGGAGCAAAGAATAGACCTGCCAGCCCGAAAAGGATACTTAAAACAATTTCATGCCCCATCATGTTTCCGAAAAGCCTAAAGGTCAAAGAGAGTATTCGAGCCGCATGCCCGATAACTTCAATTACAAATATTAATGGGCTCATCCACCATACGGGCCCCAGAAAATGCTTAATATATTTTACTCCATGATATTTAATACCTATGATGTGTGTGAAAACAACAACTGTTACAGCACACGAAAGAGTTGTATTTATACTTGCAGTCGGAGGAAAGAATCCGGGAATAAGACCAAACAGGTTGCATGTTAAAATATAGATAAATATAGTAGCAACAATGGGAAAGAGCCACCTGCTTTCCTCTCCTGCAGTATCAACCATAAAATCTTCGATACCTGAAACGATAATCTCAAAAAAATTCTGCCCTTTCCCTGGAATCATGCTTATGCCCTTGACTGCAATGGAGCCAAGAACGATAAGAACAATCATAACAACCCATGAATAAATAACATGCGGATATGCATGGGCAAAGTGACCTAGACCGATCGACTCAAACAGTTTGACAAAAAACAAATATGGATGTTCCATCCTTAAACAGCCTCCTTGAATATTAGTTTTGTTAGTTCATACATGGTTGCAAGGGTTATACTGGCTACCACCACTGAAAGGCCAAGAATAAGTCCCAGTGGATGAACAAGGTTTTTTGATATAAGCACAAAAATAATAAATCCGCTGGCAATAAAACGGATATAATATTTGACTAAAATCACATTATGAGAAGAAAGTTGCGGGGGTGTCAAGGCATTTTTCAGTGTTCTTGATAGCAGGTGGAAATTCACCGTAACAATCAGCCCCCCAAAGATTATCCCCCTGGCAAAATCAGGAGGTGACATCATTAATCCCAGAATGGTTGCAATAAAAAATATAATCCAGTTTGTGCATGTTACGAATTTAACAAGTCGCTGCTGTATTTGCATTTGTTATAGAGCCAGTTTCAAAACGTTTCAGTTTGTTCAATATCAAGTCGAAGATCCCGGGCTTTGAGCGGGGGAAGGCTAAAATTTTAACTACAGGAATACATGTAGTATTTCGAGGATAGCGCTAAAGCTTCACTAAAGTGCCAAAATTTTCGCCTGTCGAAGCGTAGCGTAGATCCCGCTCATCGGGGACGCAGAGATTGGGCAGATAAGCGCAGACTTCGAAATGAGACGTTTTGAGATTGGCTCACAATTTTCTGCTTTTTTTTATTGCAAGCCCTATATTCCTAAATCCTGCCGCAATCCCAAGCCCAAGTCCGATTAGCGTAAGCCATGGAGTTGTAAAAAAAACATTTCTGTCAAGATATACTCCAAGGGCAAGGCCAATAACGATTGAAAGGGCTATGGAAAAACCCAGACTGCTATAATAAGCAAGTTCCCGTATATAACGTCTGGTTTCCCTTTTCATTTGAACCTTTTTGACCAAAAACCGAGTAACATATGTTCATTGGCAAGTCAATGCTAAATTACAAATTTCTACTACAATTTGTAACCGTTCACAGGTTCAGGGTTCAACGTTCAGGGTTAAGGACAAAGAAGGCATTGAAAACCCGAAGTCATAGTTAAACATGCTCATTTTTCCAAGTAATTACCATTTTGGCTCCAAATTTTGGATTAAGCCTGACAAAGATGACGCCTTTCTCATAAATACACATTACAAATGCAGTCCGGAAACAAGAATGGAACCATGAACCCATGAACCTTTGAACCTTTGAACCCACGAACGCCTGCTACAATTTAATGGTATTTGCATCAAATACCGGTCCGTCAAGACACGCATGAAGATATTTTTCTGATGCTCCTCCAGGCTCTACCGCACACCCAAGGCATGCTCCCATACCACAGGCCATCATGGTTTCCACTGAAACCTGGCATTTTACGGTAAACTTTTGCGCAAGGACGACTACAGATTTCAGCATTTCCCGTGGTCCGCATGCATAAAGGAGATCCGGCTGCCTTTCAGCCAGCGCCGTTTCCAGAGGATGTGTTACCAGACATTTGCTTCCAGCGCTACCATCATCTGTTGTCAGTTGAACAGCCATTTTAAGCTGATCAAAATCATCAAGACACAAAATGTCATCTTTTGATCTTCCGCCTAGAAACATACGGCATCGTGAAATATCCATCTCATTATTTTTTAATTGAGAAGCCAGAAAAACTATTGGAGCAACCCCAATTCCACCTGCAACCATAAATATGCGCTTAATATTTTTCGGAATGGAAAATCCTTTTCCCAAGGGACCGAGAATGTCTATCAACTCTTTTTTTTTAAGCACAGATAGCTTTTTAGTAAACTTTCCAACAACCTTGTATAGGATTTCTATACCCTGGAATTGTCCTTTTCCGGAAATAAGCCTGTGTATTGAAAAAGGTCTGCGAAGCAGTGGTTCAATCCGATCGCAAAGACGCAACATGACAAATTGACCTGGTTTTGCTTCGGAATATTCTCCCTGGCAATTCAAGCCTATTTTAAAATATCCGGGGCCGACATTTTTATTCCATAAAACCTGGATTTTTTCCTGAGTCACCGGTAGCCTCTCATGTGAGGCAGTTTAGAAAGGGGATGTTTTGAAACTGCCTCATGTTAAATCGTTGTAACTACTCACATAGTCAGGCTTAAGCTGTTTAGGCTGAAGGGGTCAGAAGATAACGATTGCCGTATTTTGGCGGAAATATCCGATTCTTGCACCAAACATGGCTTCAAAATGCGCTTTTCCCTAACAGTCTTCGCGCAGCGCAGGCGCTTGCGCCGCGTGCAGCCTTCAGCCTATCCACCTGAGTTACAAATCATTTTTCTGAGAATAAATCCATTTTCTTATCCCTGGTACAACGCTCTCACTCCACTTGCCTGAAACTCTCAATTTTATGAATTCCCTAAAAAGATTATCAATCAGCTTGGTTACCTTTTCGTAAAGATAAGCCTTTTCGAGTACCATGCCTTCAATTTCCTCACTTGATTCCACAATTGCTGTTTCAGGAATTTTCAAATTGCTGATGTTCATACTTTCGCCTTTAATGGTAAAGCGCCACTCATTGTCCCCGGACTTGTATAAAAGATTGATCTCAGTTACCACTGCACCTTTTCCCAGGGATATGATACCTTCTTCAAGACCGGCGTCATCTCCCAATATGGTAATCGTTTCAACGGCATCATTGATTTTATTTTCCAGTACAATGCGGTTACCAATATTTAAAGATACAAGTTCCTCTTCTATTTTATTCAGTCTTTCCCCGTCATTTTCTACGATAAACCATAACCAGGTTAAAAATTCATTCCCTAAAAAAATGTATCGACTGTATGCAAAAGAAATATCAAGCATTTTTCACCCATCACTTTGCGAATTTTGTTGAAGAAATATTAGACAGGGCATCCCGTTGTGCATTGGTAAGACCCGCTGTTAATTCAGCCATTGTGTATGGAAAAAGACGAATTGGCGTTAAATTGAAAGATCTTGCGAATAGAGTTTCAAATTCTTCATTTGCCGATTTCAGGCTGGAAAAAAACCATATCTCTGCGTCTTCATAGTTCCAAAAGATGTCATATATATTCGGCGTTGCAGGTATGCGAAGGATAAGGGCATTTATTACACGGTCCTTTATTGCAGTTTTCTCATTTTTTGACAAATAGTCTCTCCCACTTGCAGCAAGCAGTTTGGCTGACTCCACAGCAACATGTTTTTTTATTATTTTTGGCGGTATGATTTTTTTATCCATTCGCATTGAAAAAATTAAATATGCACCTATGGAAAATGAAGATCCTTCAAAATCCGGTTTAAAAGGCTTTTCAAAGGATGTCCATCCGACAGCTTTATCAACCGGTTTCCCGTCTATCTCAGAAATCATGTTTTTTTTCAAACCTTCAGCCACTGTTTCAAGAATCTGCTCTTCGAACTTCCCGTCAATTTTATATCGAGCCATCGAAACTGTTGATGATAAAAAACCCATATTACAGACCTCGTAATTTATTAGTGAATAATGATGCTAAACCTTTAAATGATAAGGTATTGAATGATAAATTGGACATTCAAGATACTGGTTGCTCGTTGTGGATAAAAGCAATAGCGTCGCTTCGTCACAAAACCGGCGGATTTATCCGCCGGCTTTGTGGAGGACAAGTCTATTATTTTTAATAATAATGATGGAATACCTTATTTTAACCAGTAACGAGTAACCAGAAACCAGCAACGAGCAACGAGTAACCCGAAACTCCTTTTACACATAAAATCGTAAAAAGTACAAACTAAATTTGATGGTCTCGTAAAAAGTCGAATTTACCACGGAGGACACGGAGTTCACAGAGATAACTTATTAATACAACAAGATATTCTCTGTGTTCTCTGCGAGCTAAGTGGTGAAAAGTTGCTTTTTACGACGCCATCAAAACGGTTAGTTGTTTAAATCACGGCCGTGGCTGTAAGAATATATGACTTTTATATTTGACGTATTTGTGATATGATATAGAAATTAATTTTTTAAAAAGCTGTGCAAAATTGGTTTTCACCGTCCTGTACTTTGTCGCTTTGATTTTAATTTCAATAGTTTTATTTTTTTAGTCGACCGGACTCATTCTCTCACCTGATTATTACTGAAAGAAAAATAGCATGCGCATAGCATTTGTATCCACTTATCCTCCTATTGAATGCGGCATCGGTACATATACCGCCTTTCTGGTTGAAGCCCTTACAAAATCACCCAATGAAATACATATTATCAGCCAGTACGGTGCTGAGGGTAGACATGTTTACCCAACATATTCCCCCGGAGAAGACGGAATTGCCGGAAAGATTTTTAATGCAGCTATTAAAGTTACCCCCGATCTTGTCCATATTCAGCACGAATTCGGTCTGTATGGTGAATTAGATGGTATTGCCGTACTTGAATTGATTTACCGTCTTAAATCCACAGGCACTCCGGTTATTGCAACCTTCCATACTGTTCAGGAAAAACCTGGGTTTCGAAAAGCGCTAATCATAAGAACCATGTGCAGGGAACTGGACGGCATTTTTGTACATGAACAAGAACACGTCAATATATTGCGGACGGTTTTTGATACAGATCATTCAAAGATTTCTCTTATCCCGCATGGCGCAAGAGAGATGAATCCGATCCCTGATGCCAAGAAAAAGCTTAATCTTGAGGGCAGGAAAGTAATCCTGCTGGCGGGGTATTTTCGACCGACCAAGTGTTTTGACAGGATTGTAGATCTTTTACCGCAGATAGTTAAAAAAGTTCCGGATGCATGGCTGGTCCTGTCCGGAAAACTCAGAATGCTTGAATACAGCGAATACCGCGCAATGCTTTTTGAAAAAATAAATAACTCACCTGCTATAGACCATATTGAAGTATTCCGGGGCCAGTTTCCCCAGAAAACTTTTGATACTATTCTAAGCGCTGCTGATATAGTGATTTTGCCCTATACTGCCGGGGCTCAGAGCGGCATAATGGCACATGCAATGACCTTTGGCAAACCTGTGGTCACATCGAACCTTCCGGCTTTTGTCGATATCCTTAAAAAATCGGAAATAGGATTTTATGCACAAACCGATGACCAATATGTTGACAGTATTGTAACACTGCTAACTGATCCGGAAGTATATAAAAAGTTTTCCCAAAATGCACTGACCCATATCAAAGAAAATATTTCCTGGGACATTGTTGCACAACAGACCCTTAATGTTTATGAACAGTTTTACCTTAAACTGGAATGCAAAACCCGGTACGTATTTGCCGGGGAATAGGAAAAAAGTTTATATGTTTGGTTATTCTCCCAAT
Organism: Desulfobacteraceae bacterium; assembly: GCA_030612225.1. Classification (GTDB taxonomy): domain Bacteria; phylum Desulfobacterota; class Desulfobacteria; order Desulfobacterales; family JAUWMJ01; genus JAUWMJ01. The sequence goes on along the minus strand of JAUWOH010000049.1, from coordinate 3,607 downwards.
TAGTTGGGAGAAAGGGGTCAAGGATTTGATTCAAGGGATCAAGGGTTTATTTTCTAATGATCTTAAACCGCTTTTCAAACTCATGAATCCTATCCTCTGTTCTTTTAACAATGAAACTTAAAATCAAACTTTGATTCCACATAGGATTGCATGTACGTTTTAACTCTAAGGGTCTATTGCGACCTCTACCTTTACACTTGAACCCTGGAATCCTGGGATCCTTGAACCCTTAGCCTAAGGATTTCATTCGATCCCGAGACTCCTTGGTGTTATGCGGCAACCAACGCTTTTGGAGATGATCCATATGTTTAAACGCTGTGAAAAAAATCCTTTAATTTGTCCGTCCGATGTAAAACCTTCAACCGAAGGATATCGTGTTGTCGGAGCCTTTAATCCCGGTGCTGTGCTTTTTAATGATGAAGTCATACTGCTTTTGCGCGTAGCGGAAAACTGTATTCAGGAGCCGGGCAAGGTCAGGGTCCCGGTTTACAGATTTGACCAGGGACGGGGCATCGCCGGGATTATGGAATTTGATAAAAACGACCCTGACCTGTCACTCAAAGACACCCGTGGTGTTGTTTACAAAGGCAAAGATTATCTATCCAGCATCAGCCACCTGCGTCTGGCACGTAGTGCTGACGGAATAAATTTCACGGTTGAGCCGACACCGTTTATCTGCCCCTCCTCTCCTGATGAAAAGTACGGTACGGAAGACGCGCGCATTGTAAATATTGACGGAACCTTTTACATAAACTACACCGTTATATCAACCGACAGCTGGTGCACAGCCCTGGCAACAACCACGAATTTTAAGGAATATAAAAAGCAAGGCATCATATTCCATCCGGAGAATAAGGATGTTTCAATATTTCCTGAAAAAATAAACAACAAATATGTTGCTCTGCACCGGCCCAACAACAGCGGATTTGGCAAGGCTTCAATATGGTATGCCCAGTCGCCTGACCTTCTGCACTGGGGTAATCATAAATGCATTGTCCGCCCACGCAATATGCCCTATGAATCCATGAAAATCGGCGGCGGAAGTGCTCCTATAAAGACCGATGAGGGGTGGCTTTGCATCTACCATGCCAAGGGTGACAACTCAAGGTACAGTCTTTTTGCCTTGCTGCTCGATTCCGAACATCCATGGAAAGTGGTTAAACGCGGAACAACGCCTTTGCTCGAACCTGAATACGATTATGAGACCAGCGGTTTTTTTGGGAATGTCGTGTTTACGAATGGAATTGTCATAAAAGACGGGCAGCTTTTCATGTATTACGGGTCTTCTGATGAAACCACTTGCCTGGCTGTGACTACGGTTGAAAAAATACTGGCCGGTTTTTAAAAAAGGAATTACTTTTATGCCTCGAAAAAAACAACACGACATCATTCATCGCTGGGAAGGAAACCCTGTTATCACCATGGAAGACCTCTCGTTTCAGGTCTCGGACATCTGTAATGCCGGCGCAGTCAAGATCGACAATATCTATTTGCTACTTGTCACAATCGAAACCCTGCGTGGTCACAAGAAACTGTATATTGCTCGAAGCGAGGACGGCCGATATTTTGATATGGATGCCAAACCTTTTATGGGGCAGGCTGATAAACAGTATGAATCAAACAGCGTTATGGACGGCCGGATCACACCTTTTGAAGATACCTACTATATTTCGTATATTGCTGAGAGCCATTATGGCTACCGGATAGGATTGGCCAGGACAGATGACTTCAAAACCGTAACCCGACTTGGATTTGTCTCCGAGGTGGACACCAAGGGTGGTGCGTTTTTTCCGGAAAAAATCAACGGACGGTTTGCCAGGCTTGAACGCCCATGGAGCGGAGGACGGATATGGATCAGTTATTCAGATGACCTTGTGTACTGGGGCAATTCAGAGGTGATATTATCACCCAGACCAGGTTACTGGGACTCACACCGTGTGGGCGATGCCGTGCCCCCCATCAGAGTCAAAGACGGAAGATGGCTGCTGATTTACTACGGCATCAAAGAAACGTCCGCCGGCCCCCTTTTCAGAATCGGTGCAGTATTTTTAGATGCTGACGACCCTGCCAGGGTTGTTAGCCGCACCAACATCCCTATCCTGTCACCACGCGAACGGTATGAGCGTGTAGGGGATGTCCAGAATTTGATTTTTTCTTGCGGCGCAATTTTGGAGGATGAAAATTTGCTCCTGTATTACGGCGGGTCAGATAGCTGCATATGTCTGGGATCAACAACTATAGATAGAATCGATCAGGAATGTCTTAAAAGCAAAGGAGAAATTTGATGAATAAGCATTTTCCTTTGGGTTATGATATCCTCCACCGGTTTGAAGGCAACCCAATTATCACTCTTGAAGATATTCCTTTCAGATGCAATACGGTTTTTAATGGAACAGTGGTTAAAAAAGGTGAAGAATATTTTCTTCTATTGAGAGTCGAAGGTCAGCAGGGATATTCTGTATTTGCCCTGGCGAGAAGCAAAGACGGACTTCATTTTACGGTTGAAAATAAACCTGTCATGAAACCTGCCAGAAAAGGCCCTTTTGCCAGGTACGAAAAATACGGTATCGAGGATCCGCGCATTACCGTAGTCGATGGTGTTTATTATATAATGTACACAGCTTATTCGAAATACGGCACTCGGATTGCTCTGGCAAAAACAGAGGATTTTTTACATTATGAGCGGATCGCCCTTGTATCCGAACCCGGCAACAAAGATGGCATCCTCTTTCCTGAAAGGATAAATGGTGAGTATGTGCGCCTTGACCGACCTATCGGCAAGGGCGTGGGCAGTATGTGGATATCATATTCAAAGAATCTGGTTGACTGGGGAAAATCCGAGATTTTGATGACGCCACGACCGGGGATGTGGGACAGTTATAGAATCGGCGCTTCGGTACCACCGATAAAAACAGAGCATGGATGGCTTGAGATCTATCATGGTGTGAAAATGACCGTAGCCGGTCCCATTTACAGGATCGGCACGGTTCTGCTGGACCTTGAACAGCCCCACAAAGTAGTTGCCAGATGCAACAAACCGGTTCTTTCGCCGCGGGAAGATTATGAAAGAATCGGCGATGTCGGCAATGTGGCCTTTGCATGCGGCGCTGTTGTGGAAGACTCTGGAGAGATCAAGGTGTACTATGGAGCTGCCGACACATGTATCTGCGTGGCCACTGCAGAATTTGAAAATCTTATAGATATAACTTTAAACAGGAAAGATGCATAATCCACATCATCATTAAGAAAGACCTTTGAAAAATGGTTTTCCCCTGTAGCGGCTTCGTAAATCCCGCCAAACTGGACTGCGTTGCGGATGCATCATTCGTCATTGCAGCGCTCCCCTCGGGTTTGGCGGATTGCCAACCAAACTGTTTCCATGTCCGGATCAGTCCATTCTACCCGATGTTTTGTGTGCGATGGAATATTAATATAATCCCCTGATCTTAAAACAACAACCTTTTCATGTCCCTCAAATAACAGCCCGGCACTTCCTTTGAGCAAAATTACCCACTCATTTTCTTCTTGATCGTACCAGTGATCATCTTCCGACGAATGCCCTTTGGAAACAATACGTTCAACTTTAAAGTTTTCCGTTTGTAATATC
>JAUWOH010000075.1 GCA_030612225.1 Desulfobacteraceae bacterium | reverse complement strand
ATAAGAAATGAAGAAAGGCACGAAAAAGGCGTATAAAAAACCCGTTCTAAAAAAAGAACAAACCATGAACTTCCCTGTTGAAATAATAAACGACTCAAATAAAAGGATCGTTTGCCGGCAGTGTTCATCCTGTCATGGCTGCAGATGATCATCTATTGGTTCGTCATGCCAAAAATTAGGTCTTGTTAAAGATGAAAGATTTCTTGAATTTTCAAATTCAAGGTAAACATCGAACTTGTGACGTATGGCTGTGCCCTGAAAATAATCTCCATCTGAAAAATCTGAAACTGGAACCCTTCGACATCATTATCTGCGACGGTCCCTACGGTATCTTGGAACCTGAATGCGAGTGGGATGATTTTGATCTTAACACCAAAGAGGGACGTGAGCGGTTTCGGCAGCATTACCGAAACCTCTTTGATGCCTGCCTGAAACACTTAAAAAAAACCGGTTCCCTATTCATCTTCAATTATCCTGAAGGCGCCGGCATAATAAAATCAGTTCTGGATGAGGAATATTCCGTTCACTTCAGACGATGGATAACCTGGGTCTACGAAAATCATTTTGATTTTGATAAAGGCACCAATTTCCGCCGTTCTCACGAAGCAGTTCTCTACTATACAAAGGAGGCGAAGGGCTTTATTTTTCATGGGGGAGATTTCCCCGATGTTTTCTCGCATCCTATTATTAAAGCTGAATCCAGCCCGTTTAAAGATGGAGCTAAGCCTTTAGAAACCATCCGGTTTCTTTTAGACGCAACTGCCTGTCCGGGAGGGAGATTGCTCAGCCTGTTTGCTGGTTCAGGGACGGATATCGCGGTCGCTTTGGAACATGATATGGATGCGGTGGGTTTTGAGTTTAATAAAATGCACAGAGAGCTTATAGTCGAAAGAATAAAGGAGCGTGTCCAGAATGACCTTTGAACAATTAGAAGAAAAATGTTTGCTTCTCGACATCCTGATTGATTGCGAGGAATATGACGACTTCGCGGCTACTTTGGACGAAGTAGAAGATATAGGTATTAAGTGTATAAAAGAGTGCATAAAAGACCCGACCGAGAAGAAGATAAATAAGAGAATTGAATACATTCAAAGTAAGAAGCCAGAGAAAGAGGAGAATGTTTTTAATTCTTACTTCGAAATCATATTAAATTCTAAATATATACGGCGAATTCTCCATCAAAACAAAAGAAATATCCAGCGTAAAAAGGTAAATATTCTTTTTCAAAAACTTGCCGAGGCACTAATCAAAACAATTCCAGCAAGACCAATAGAACCGGAAGAAATTGAAAATAAAAAAGAAAAGAAGGAAGTTGAAATAAACCAAGTTCGAATCATTTTCTTAAATGAAATCAGTACGGTAAGCCAGGGTCATCTTGCTATAGGTTATGCTGAAACAGCATTATTAGAACTTAGAGAATTAAACGAAGATTGGCTTCCACAAAACAATGAAGATAAACCTATACGTCACCCTTATGAATTGTATGCTCTGTTTAATAAAGGATTAACTCTTGCCCATGACCACATTGATACCGAAGGAGCAATAAGAACTTTTTCAGAAATTATGGAATCATTTGAAAAAAAGGATTTTGCGAAATTAAGGGATGCATTCAAAGATGAATATGGCGAGAAAAATGCGGACAATTTTTTTTCTATCTTTTATTGGCTGATTTATGTGCCAACAAAATATCAACTTACAGAGACTTATTCAGATTTAAATTCGAGCCATGATCGTGAACAGGTTATTGAGAACCTGTTCCTTAGTTTTAAGAATTTAACCGAAAAATACCAAGTATCAGGTGATTCGGATCTAACAAAAAAAATCGAAAGATACTATAAAGCAAAATTCATCATACAGTATATGTTTTCAAAAATAGATAGTGGTATCATTTATAAGCAACTAAAAAAAAAGCAAAGTCCGGTTGAAAATATCTACTTAGAGGCTTTTGAAGAATATTGGGGAAAAGGTAAAAGGAATAAGCTTCTAAAAGAGTCATTGGAAATTATTAAAGATAAAGATTTTATTAATGGACATCCGGTCATTAAAAATCGCTTGACTTCTGTAAATGCACTATATCTCTTGGAATATGCAAAATCGACCGCAAAAGCTGATAAAAGGAATGAAGCTTTAACAATAGTTTTTAATATATGTACAGAACAAATAGCCGATGAAGATCATGACAGTTCTGACTGGTCTGATTTCGCGGTAACTTTTTTAGAGAGCACCATTTTTTCACTTACGACAGATATGGAAAAGGTCGGTTGGCTGAAAAAATTAGATGAAGATCCGCGCAATACTTATCAAAACATTTTTCAAAAAATAAAAGAACGAGAATGGATTTCCAGGAAAAGAGACCTTGTTGAAAAATTCATGAAATGCCAAGAAAAAATTCTTCAGCAATACGAGACGGGGAAAGAAGAGAATAAGAAAGAGCGCAACAAGTATCTTAAATACCAAATTGAGCTTATTGAAAAAATTTTGAGCGATGAGGGAGGAAGGGCTTTCAAAAAGCCATGGACAAACTACGAAAAGGAAAAACTTGTAAAAACATTAAAGAAAACAACAGGAAACGATTTAATTGATTGGTTCAAAGCAAAAGAGAAACTCCTTCCTTTTGAATCCGATGACGAAAAGAATGAATTTGAAAAAGTCATTAAATCTCTTGACGACGAAATAACAAATAACAATATATATAATTTACCACAAGACAATGACCTTAAGCCAGTTGCAGAATTTATCAATAACAAAATGAATTGTGATTTTTACACGAGGAAGCTTCGCTTGAACACAGAAAAGTTTTATGATCACTTAATTTATCAATCTTGCCGCCCATCATTGGAGGATAATTATGTGTTAACAGTTTTAAGGAGATGGCAGTCGTTTACGCCCGCCCTTTCAAGCGGTTCCGAAGTAGGACAAAAAGGTGGTGGATATTTTGTTTATAAGACAAATGGTAAAGGGGAAGTTGAAGAAGGTTTAATTATAGATCCAGGATTCAATTTTCTGGAAAACTTTTTTGGTGAAGGTTTCAGTATACGGGACATAAACGCAATATTAATGACCCACAGTCACCCAGACCATTCCAGTGATTTCATGTCAATTATGACGCTGGTGCACGAGATGAATAAATGTGGGGAAAGGGTCTTTACTGACGGAAAGTGGAAAAAACGAAAACTTGTCCTGTTTATGACGGATGGGTGTCATCAAAACTTTGCAGAACAGATAAATGGGAGCAAAGAAGAGTTTTACGATATTATAAGAGTTAATCAGAACGATAAAGAAATATATGGCGAAAACGCTTTTCTAAACCGCTTTAAATTGAAAGTTACGAAAGCAAACCATGGTGACTTAACAGATTATGATTCTGTTGGGTATGTTATTTATGATAAAAAGGATAATCCCTTGATCGGTTTTACTGGAGATACACAATGGTACCATGGTATTGAGGAAAAATACAAAGATTGTCCTGTAATTTGCATGAACATTGGCGGGATTGTTGATATTTTTAAAAAACCTGAACTAAAGCTTTCCGATTTATGCAAGAAAGAGGATAAGAAACATATCAACAATATTAAGACGATACTTTTGAGGGAAAATCATCTCTATCTGCCGGGTTTTTATTTGATGGCGGATAAGCTGGCGAATAAGAAGAAACCGAAGCTTTTGATTATATCTGAACTCTGTGAAGAAATGAAAGGTGGCCTAAGAACTGATTTGGCAAAAAAGATTAGTGAGGCCTTAAGTGAGACATTAAGTACGAAATTAAATAAAACCTCTGTTTTGCCGGAGGATATCGGTTTGACTGTAGTCCTGGATAAACGAAAGGGTCATGTATTTTGCAGGGTTTGCCAATCTGCACATCCACCTAAAAAAATTGTACCAGTTGAAACCGATAAGGACAATGCAATAGTTTACTTATGTAATAAACATTATGACGAATTGAAGGAAGGTTATTATCTGCCAAAGATTAACGAACTGGAATTGGATGAAAATGAATTACGAAACCCGCTTATTAAAAAAAGTCGTACCGGCTTTAGTAACCGTTTTAGAGCAATTTAATTTAGAGGTGGTGAGAATTGCCCGCTTAGGAACATGCCTCTTGCTTACAGGCAGCAATCACAATAATCCCGCCACAGCTCAATGTAAAAACAGCATTTGCGACAATCAACAAGAAGACGGTGGATGGACAGATGTTGAGGAAACCATTTGGAGTTTGGCGTTTCTGAGACACATAGATCATAACAATTTAGAACCTTTGAAAAAAGGAATCAAATGGCTTAGTAATCAAAAAAATAAGGATGGCGGCTGGGGCAGAACAAATCGTGACATCTCCCGCATTCCTGTTACAGGTCTCCTTTTGCATTTGCTGCCGGAACTTTCCGGCTCAAAGGCGGTAAATTGGCTAAAAAATGAGTGGAGGAAGGATATTCAAGGTAATACCAGGCTCACTTACAAGGGGGGCTTTTTTTTAATGGGTCTTTCCGCATCTGGTGTGACTATTGATGATTGTCCTTTGATTAAGGAAACATATTCTTATCTTTCTGATGAACAAAATGAAGATGGTGGATTTGGACCGTGGAAAGACCACCCCATTGGAAGTGATCCCTGGTCAACGGGAATTGTACTGCTGGGTCTGCTTTCCTATCCTGAACTGGTCAAAAGAGAGGTCATAGAAAAAGCGGTTAACTGGCTGGCTGAGAATCAGTTGCCAAATGGACTGTGGCCATATCACTACATTGAAGAGGGTTCCGCCTATGCCTATTGGGGTCTGGTAGGAGCTCTGAAATTTTTATCGAGAGAATCAAGCTAATGTGCGGAATTTGTGGAATTTATAATGAAAAAAATTTGAAGGCAGTAACCACCATGCTGGAATCTATCCGCCATCGGGGGCCTGACTCTTTTTCGACAACGTTGTTTGAAAGCCACTCTCTGGGAGAGTGCGGCCTGAATATCGTCAGCAACAAAGAAGACACATTGCCCTTGATAGACAGTAAAAATAGGATAGCACTGTTGTTTAACGGAGAGATTTATAACTATCAAGAAATTAAGAATGAGCTCTTAAAAGACGGATGCGTATTCACTTCCAATACCGATTCTGAAGTGATTATTCCGCTTTACAGAAAATACAAAAAGGATTTTGTGAAACATCTGAAGGGCATGTTTGCGATTGCCATCATCGATCAGGATCAAATCCTGCTTGCCCGTGATAAGTTCGGTATCAAACCCCTTTATTATTATCAGGCAGATGAAAGGCTTGTCTTTGGTTCCGAAATGAAGGCATTGCTGCGGCATCCTGACGTTCCTGCAAAACCTGATATTGACGCATTAGAGGAATTGACGGTTTTCGGATATGTATTTTCAGAGGAGCTTACTCCCCTCAAGGCCATTCGTCAGGTCCCCGCCGGCACGCTTATAAACTTTGATGGCCGCAACATCTCAAAACAAACATACTACAGGACACCCCAGGCCTATTATTTAAATAACGGAAAGAAAGATTACCGAGAATCAGTTAGTCAATTAACAGATATCCTGTTCAAGACGTTCACCGCATTCCATAGACATGGAAATTATGAGAAAGGAATCTATTTGTCAGGCGGACTGGATTCAACGCTCATGGCTATTTTATCACATGAGATCCTTGGCAAGCCGATCAAAACTTATACCCTTTATGATTCAGAAGAAGCGCCGGATTTCAACTATGCCAGAAAAGTGTCAAGGGTTATTGGATCTGAACATCACGAGTTTTTCGTTACCGCCTCTGACTACCTGAATGAATTGCCGAGTTTCATATACCATTATGAAAATATTATGGCGGGAGGAGTATTCGATATTCAGGGTGCCCTTGCCTTTCAAATACTTTCGAAACATATTTCCCAACACCACAAGGTGGCATTTACCGGAGAAGGGGCTGATGAGCTGTTCGGCGGGTATTACTGGATTTATACGCATCCTTTGGGTTTCTCTGACAGAATCAGGCAAAGAGCTTCAGGTTTGCCAAAGGATTCGAAGGTAAGAATAATTATAGACGAGCTTTTCACATATCCTGAAAATGAAAAGGCTTATCGAAAGAATCTGTTTGATATTTTAGTAAAGACAGGGCTTTCGAATTACCATTTGTGGAGTGTTGACAGATCGTGTTCTTCTTTTGGATTTGAAGCAAGGCCGCCATATCTTTATGATGATATCGCTGAATTTGCCTTGTCTCTTCCGATAGATTTTAAGGTCCCTGATAAAACCATGACGAAGAAAATTCTTAAAGATGCAGCTTTACCGTTACTTAAGAAATACGATCTGTTGGAGATTGTAGACAGGAAGAAGTATGGAATGCCGGCGGCATTGGGGCGTGTTGCACCTCAAGTAGTAAACATAATAAACAACCTTCTTCCTGCTGAGTGTATTAGTAATCACCCCTTTGCCGGATATATGAAGAGCGCAATGGATGTTCTCATGTTCGATCTTTTTTACTACTTTATGATTCATAAGAGGGGGCAATTTGAGCCCGGGTTCTCAATAAGCGATTTTTATAAAGAGCGAATATATGAAAATATGTATGACCAGCAAATTTCCACCCATTCAGGGCGGCATTTCAGCCAAAACCTATTGGTTGGCAAAAGGGCTTGCCGAAAGAGATGTTGAGGTTCATGTAATCACCAACGCCAATTGTGTAGAGGGGGAATATTATATTGATGATAATTTCCCTGAACTGCCTGCAAACCTGACTGTTCATCATGTCATGCCCGATATCCCGTGGCACATTCCCTGTTCAGAACTCTACGTCCCAAGGCTTTTAGATAAATTCCTGGAAATAATTGATGACAATCAAATTGATTTTATCGATACGAATTATCTTATTCCTTATGGGATTGTCGGCTACCTCCTGTCAAATATAACTGGAATCCCCTACATATTAAGGCATGGAGGCAGTGATCTGGCCAAGTTTTTAAATAAAGGCGTGTTCGAGCATCTTTTAAGAAATGTAATCCAGAACGCAGCGGCGATCATTACAGATGATCAGAATAGAGGGTTTTTTGAAGCCATCAATTCGAATGTTTATGTGCTTCCAAGATATATTCCCAACGAAAGATATTTTAAGCCCACTATCGTTTCGCATAAGATTCCGACCTTTGCCTATATTGGGAAAATTAATCATTATTGGAAGTACAAAAGCTTAGACAAAATAGTTGATATTTTCGCCGGTATCGAAGCAGAACATGCATTGCGCTTCGTTGGTCAGGGAAGGGGATTTGCAGAGTTTTCAAAGTTTGCCGAGGTTCATGGTTTAAAAATTCATGAGTTCAGGAAATTTATTCATCCGGCAAACGTGCCTCAGCTTTTAGGTCAGATTGATTACCTTCTCCATTTTTCACAGGACAATTCTATAATAGATTTTTCCAATATTGTATGTGAAGCTCTTTGGTCAGGCGTCCCATTGATAACAGACGAGAAGACGGACATTAATGAATACGCACAATATACAAAGGGTGTGTCGAAAAACCAGATTATAAGGTTGAATTTAGATGATATTGAAGCATCACAGGAGAAGATTGCCGCAATCATCAATGAGTGGGGCGGCTCTTCACGATACACTAATGAAGTGGTTTACGGATTTGACCGGTATATAGAGGTAAATCTAAGAATGTATGAAACAATCAAGTTGGCATCATAACTCTTATTCTATTTCTCGTGCAGGATAGGTTTTTTGAACCATCTCTGCTATTAGATCAGCAATCAAATGATCATCATATTGGAACCCATAAATACCACTATGGGACGGATCGTCTTCTTCTGGTTCATGCAACATGCTGAGATTACAGGCATCTGGGCTCTTAGTACGAACATAACTGGTTGTTTCTCCCACATTCAAAACAGCAATTTTCGCATTAGCCCCGAGTTTTAACCTTAAAACTTTACGAACTTCTCGGATTTTATCTCGCTGATCAGCAAAATGGAAAAAATCCAACCAATTAACTGATAAATAATCGTCTATCTGGCGGGGTTGGAAAGCTGTTCCGGTAACTTGCCCGTTTTCTGTGCAATGCATACCAGAACAATATCGGGAAATATGATCTCGGTCAGGTATCGGGTCGCCTCTCATTGCGAAGACCATGTAAGCACGCCGTGAGGCTGCACAGTTTCCATCAAAGAATCGACCGAGGCAAGCCCGGATATTCTAATGGTTTTATCAGGGTGCATTGAATCAGGTGTGAAAATTACAAAGTGAGCATCTCCGGTTGGAAGAAATTCCACAGCAAAATGTCGGTTAGGTCCAGTTCGCCATTGTGCTCGAATATTTTTTGACGGGGACAAAACAACATCGGGATACCTTAAATTTGTTGCTGATTGTAGGAAGCCAACAAAGCTCTTCAATGATTCAGGTAAAATAGCGACTTCTTCAGGATATTCTTCTTTGGAAACATCGAATAGAAACTTGATGCGGTTGGCAAGCTGTTTAGAAAAATTTATATTTAACTGATTTCGCACATGTAAAATTATCTCCAAAACTTTCTCATCGTTGCTCAAAAGCTCTTCAAGTTTGTCAAATGGACTTTCCTGCCCGAAAAACATTTCATCCTCTAAGCTGGGTTTCATCGTTACAGGCGATTTCCGTCGCTGCATGTCTACAAGCCTGCGCTTCAACCAGGTTTGAGACTCAATCCAGTCAACGGAACCTAATCGTGTTGCAGTTAGATTCTTAGCTGCAAAGTATTTTTCGTAAGCTACGACATTGTCCTGTAAAGTGGAAACCTGACCTTCATTATGTGTCCAGAGTGTCATCTGATCGCTCCCAAAATGATGTTTGGATTTTCGTACTGGTTAGATCGGTAAAGCCACAAACAATCCATTTATGGGCAAGCTCAAACCAATTCCATATTGCCTCTAGAGATTTATCTGCTCCAAGTCCCCGAGCTGAAATCTCAAGTATGAACATAGGTCGATTGTCAATTTTTCGCGTTGCTTGCTCAAGTTTAACATGTAGCTGTCCTTTATCTTCCGGCAAGGCAAATGAAGCCTGCCATCCTATATGGCGAGGTTTAGGGAGAAACCTGTTATTATCCAACCGCCACTCAAGATCTGGTAGAACATCATGAATGCAGGCACACGATTCCCAGCCCTCCCCTTTTAAGATATGATTAATATAAGTTAACTCACAATCAGCAGGATTTAACTGCCCTAGGTTTTCTTCTTCAAGGAATTTTGTAAATATATCGAAGTTGGTTTTGAAGGCCTTTATAACTGTTCGATAGTGCGGGTAGGATTCGTCCTGGTGCATCTTTCGCCAATTATATAAAAATCTATTGTTCTGTAGTTGAATAAGTCCATTCTCTTTTTCATTGATAAACCAAAGTCGTGGTAAAGGTAACTCGAACTCGACTGCCGATTCAGATGGTTCAGGGGGAAATCCTAAAGGCGGAGCATGCTGGCACGTAGGATAATCGCCACGCAGTTTTTGCCAAAACAAACCTAAATGTGGCGCTTTAAAGTGCTCAATTTTTTTAAAGGCGATGCCGCACACAACTTCAATGACAGGTGGTTTCATATAGGCGGGGAGACTGTTTTTATGGTTCATATGCTTTTCCATAATGATTCTTGAATTGCTATCAGGTTATCACTCTATGGATAAAATATACACTTAAGTAATTTCACAATATCATAAGCATTTTAGTAATACAATAAGATATACTCAGAAATTTTATCTTAGATAGCCAAGTCGAAGCCATCATATTTTCAATTTGCCAGCTTCTTAATAAATAACGTTTACGTTCAGTACTATGAAGAACTTTATAGTAGGATTCTCAATCAATTTTTTCTGTCTTATGATGTTTTTCAAACCTTTTAAGCATTCTAAAAACATCTGAGACACCTATGGTTTTGTATTCAGATGTGGTTCGCCTTCCCATTATTTATCAACATTTGCTGCCAAAATATTTGCCCACTCAGAAACATTCTCTGGTTTTACCGGGCGTGCTCCCATATTTATAATGTTTTTGTTGAAGTCGCTGTCGAATGTGTAGAGGGGTTTTTGCCATGATAGAATTTCCTGGCAGAATTCTTCTGTCTTGCCGGAGGGTTCTGCGTAAGTTACAAAAACGACACTGGATAATGCGGCTGTAAATAGATTCCTGTATTGGGTTGTTTTGACGGTAGGCCAGCGTTGATTCTCTTTGAAGGGTGACAGAATAAGGAGGCGTCCGTCCTCAAGGGGCTTTTTGAATTCCGCTTTTATTCGCATTCCTTCAATGCTTCGTGCCGGGCAGACGATAACTGGTTGTTTGCCACGCAACAGGATTGTCAGGCATTCATGTTCCATCGGCGAGTGAAATCCGCCAATGACTGTCATGCCGGTTTCTCTCAAGATCTGGACCATATCATAGGTATGCAGTATCAGTGTGCCGGGGCATTTCACTGAGCAGAATAAGGCCACGGACTGGTGATTGAGAATGTCAGGATTTCCAAGTAAGGCAATGCTCTGCGGGGTATCATCTCCCAAATGATTTTTTAAGGCATGTGGATAATTCGGATTGCTTTTATTGAGATTAACCGTTTTCAGCATAAGGCTTCCGGTTACTGGAGTTTCTATCGGCTTAATTCACTCCTGTCGATTATTGAAAGATCACGTTTGCCGTGAATAATGGCAAGGATCACAATTCCATCTGGTAGTATTTCATAAATGAGCCGATAGGAATATATGAACAATTCTCTCACATTCGAATCGTCTGTCTCTGGTACGATCCTGCCTATTTCAGGGAACTTTTTAAGGCTCTCAGACCTTGCTACAATATTCTGCACAACATTTTTTGCATAATATTTAGAGTCCCTGACAATGTAGTCATAAATTTGCCTCAGATCCTTTTTGGCAGGGGCAGACCACCTTACCATGATTCAATTTCCTTTTGTAATTCCTCAGCAGACACGGTATCACCCTGTCTAACAGCTTCCCTGCCTTTTCTAACTTTGTCGATTACATAAAGCCTGTACATGATATCATCAATTTCTGC
>JAUWOH010000465.1 GCA_030612225.1 Desulfobacteraceae bacterium | reverse complement strand
CTCCATGGCTGTGCTTGAAGACATATATCTACCTTATAGGCCAAAACGACGGACAAAGGCTGTTATAGCAAAGGAAAAAGGGCTTGAACCACTGGCGCTAATGATTTTTGAGCAGAAAGGAGCAAATCCGGTCAAAGAAGCGAAATCTTTCATTGCCCATGAAAAGGGTGTTGAGTCTGTTGAAGACGCCCTGGCCGGGGCCAGAGACATAATTGCAGAAATCATAAATGAAAATGATCAGGCCAGGACCAGGCTGAGGAACCTCTTTTTTACAAAAGCTGTGATTAAAAGCCGGGTTGCTTCAGGCATGGAGGAAAAGGGTGCTAAGTTCAGGGACTATTTTGATTGGGATGAATCGGTTGCAGGTGTTCCTTCCCACAGGATGCTGGCCATGAGAAGAGGTGAAAAAGAAGACTTTTTAAACCTTGACATACTCCCTGATGAGGAGGCGGCAACAGCTATACTTGAGAACCTGTTCGTTAAAGGAGAAAAGGAGGATTCAGCCCAGGTAAAGCTGGCTGTAAAGGACTGCTACAAGCGTCTTCTTTCCCGCTCCATGGAGACCGAAACAAGGGTCCACGCAAAAGAAAAAGCTGACACTAAAGCAATAAAAGTGTTCGCTGAAAACCTCCGCCAGCTCCTTCTTTCACCGCCACTGGGAGCAAAACGCATCATGGGAATAGACCCTGGATTCAGAACCGGGTGCAAAGTTGTCTGCCTTGACCGGCAGGGGAAACTGCTTCATTATGATACTATTTATCCGCACATGTCCGAAAAAAAGTCTCTTGCGGAAAAAGAGAGGATAAAATTCCTTTGTGAAAAGTTTGAGATTGAAGCCATTGCTGTGGGAAACGGTACGGCAGGCAGAGAAACAGAAACCTTTGTCAAAGCTGTCCCTTTTTTAAAGCCTGTACAGATAATAATGGTCAATGAGAGCGGTGCGTCAATATATTCCGCTTCTAAAGCGGCAAGAGAAGAATTCCCGGATCACGATCTGACTGTGCGTGGTTCTGTATCCATCGGGAGACGCCTTATGGATCCTCTTGCAGAGCTTGTTAAAATAGATCCGAAATCAATAGGTGTCGGTCAGTACCAGCACGATGTTGAGCGGAAAGCCCTGAAACAGGCCCTTGATGATATTGTAATGAGCTGTGTTAACGGTGTCGGTGTTGATTTGAACAGGGCAAGCTCCCAGCTCCTTTCGTATGTTTCAGGCCTGAGTGCTACAACCGCAAAAAACATTGTCGCATATCGTGAGGAAAATGGACCGTTTCAATCCAGAAAACAGATCGCAGATGTGCCACGTCTGGGTCCAAAGGCATTTGAACAGTCTGCCGGTTTTTTGAGGATCCCTGAAGGTGAAAATCCGCTGGATACCAGCGCGGTGCATCCTGAAAGTTATCATATTGTTGATGCCATGGCCAAAGACCTCGGAGCCACGGTTGTTGATATCATGAAAAACCCTGATACCAGGAACCAAATAGATGTTTCAAAATATGTTAGTGATTCAGTGGGAATACCCACATTAAATGATATCCTTGATGAACTGGCTAAACCCGGACGTGACCCAAGGGACAAATTTGAAGAATTCTCATTTGCTGATGGTATTGAAAAAATCGAAGACCTGAGACCGGGAATGAAAATTCCTGGAATCGTAACAAACATCACCGCATTCGGTGCTTTTATTGATATTGGCGTACATCAGGACGGCCTTGTTCACATCAGCCGGATGGCTGACAGGTTTGTGAAAAATCCTGCGGATATCGTAAAGGTTCAGCAAAAGATAACGGTAACTGTGCTTGAAGTTGACCTTGAAAGAAACAGAATTTCCCTTTCAATGAAATCCCCTGCCGATAATTCAGGTACCGGTGCAAAAAAACCGCGTATAAAAAAGCCTAAAACCCATGTTCGCAAGCCAAAACAGAAGGAAAACAAAAAGAAGGTGAACAACCAGAATACGTCATTTAGCAACCCTCTGGCAGAAGCCCTGATAAAAAGCGGGTTTAAATAAAGGTAAGCGTTCGCGGAACACTGAAATTAGAAATTGAAATTTTGCTCTTCAGATACGCTGTAAAACAATATCCCGCTTCATGCAAGATCCAGGTATTTATTTATGACCCGAGCCCAAGGTCGTGAAAAGAATAATAATATTCACGATGCGCTCAACATATCAGACATCTAATCACAATTCCATTTTTCGGCCCATATTTATGAATAGTGGTATAGCCGGATTATAAAAAAGTTTGTCTTGTCTATGAAAAAGAATAATGATATTTTATTATAGATGATATAATTAGTCGTTCGGCAAAAAGATCTAACTTGTAGTTCGGCAACCGAAACAACCAATTCGAAGATGAGCATTACCTTGCTATCAGGAGGTAACAATGAATTTAAATGCTGTGTCAATATTCGACCTGAGTCCGCCGGAGAA
>JAUWOH010000047.1 GCA_030612225.1 Desulfobacteraceae bacterium | reverse complement strand
GAGGTATGATGCAATTTCACCGAGCGAGAATCTCGGAAGTGACGCCACCGCGTTACGATGCACAGACCAAACAAAAAACGGTGACCTTGATTTCAGATTTTAAGGATGAATCCGGCCAGATTGTTGGCCGGCTGGAGGTATCCCTTGGTTTTGATTTTCTCATGCAGGATATAATAAAATATGGCTGGTGGGAAAGCAGCATGGCTTGTCTGATCGATACATCCGGCCGGTATCTTGCCCACAGTAGCGCTATGCAAGGTCGAACCCGGCTGGGAGAGACCGAAGATCCGGTGGAACTTGCTGTAATGAAGAACATTCGCGACAAGCCATATGGAACGTACCTGGGTCCTGGACATCCTTCCAAGCTGGTGAGCGGTTTTTACCGGATTCAGCAAGCCCCATGGTTTATTGTAATGTTTGCGCCAGGCAAAGATATTTTAGCACCGATCATCGAATTTCGATTCTATTATGCTATTGCTGGAAGTCTTTGTATCATCCTAATTTTATTTCTGATTCAATTTGTTGGCGGCAGGATGGTTGGCCAAATCGGAAAGATTTCAGATGCAGCAAAACAGGTTGCCAAGGGAGATTACGTAAGTCCTCTGTCCATAACTTCTTCAGACGAAATAGGACAATTGAAAGTTAGTTTTAACACCATGGTCGAAGGCTTAAAAGAAAGGGATTTTATTTCTAATACCTTCGGACGGTACGTGGACCATAAAATTGCAAGAGAGCTGATGCGCCGTCCTGAAGCAAGCCGCCTGGGTGGAGAAAAGCGCAAGGTTGCCATTTTAATGTCTGATATTCGGGGTTTTACGCCTCTGTCGGAATCACTTAGCCCCGAGGTGACAATTAGCATTTTAAATCACTATTTTTCTCACATAATAGAAATCGCCCAAAAACATCATGGGATAATTGTGGATTTTTTTGGTGATGGCATGCTTGTCTTTTTTGATCCTCTCGAAGGTCCTGTTGAGCCCGTGATATATCAGGCTGTATGCTGCGCTCTTGAAATGCAAGGAAGTATGGAGCAATTCAATGTGGAGATGGGGGAAAAGGGACTTCCTGAACTTAAGATGGGTATTGGTGTAAACACAGGTGAAGTGGTAGTGGGAAATATTGGTTCTGAATCCAGGGCCAAGTATGGAATTGTGGGCTCACCCGTAAACATCACCCAGCGCATTCAATCCGCAGCCAAGGGGGACGATGTGGTTATATCTGATTCTGTTTATCACTATATTTATAAAGACACTATAATCAAAAAGTCTTTTGAGGTTCCACTAAAGGGGTTACAAGGAGAGACCAAGCTGCACGTGGTCAAGGAGATTAAATGCCGACCCACCTTATAGGCTTGCTTGCAGTTTTAGAAAAGGAGACTTGGTATGAATAAAAAACTCATTAAGTTTTTTATGTGTATAAATGTTCTTGTATTTGCGGCTCTTTTTGTTGATTATTGGCAGCCGGGAATCCTGGCTGCAAACTATCTTCAACCAACAAAAACGGAAACAACTACTTTTGCGCTTGGCTGATTTTGGGGACCGGACTCCCGGTTCGGGAGTATACCAGGGGTTATTCGTACCCGTGTAGGGTATACAGGGGGCAAAAAAAAGAGGCCCACATATCACAGCTTAGGCGATCACACCGAAGCAATCCAGATCGATTACGACCCGACCATGATCTCCTATGAGGAGCTGCTTGATATTTTTTGGGAGAGCTACAATCCAACGATGCCATCCTGGTCACGGCAGTACATGTCCGCAGTGTATTTTCATAGTGAGGATCAGAAGAAATTGGCTTTGGAAACGAAAAACCGGGTGGCAGCAAATCGCAAAATTAAAATCTATACTGAAATTATCCCGGCATCCGAGTTTTACCTGGCCGAAGCATATCATCAGAAGTACCGGCTCAGGCAAAGGCCAGTCCTTATGAAAGAGTTCAACAACTTATATCCTGCCACCGATGATTTTGTAAATTCAACGGCTGCGGCCCATGTTAACGGGTACCTCGGTGGCTATGGCACGTTGATTGATCTTAAGACAGAGTTGAACAACTTTGGCTTGCCCCCGGAAACAATCAAGAAGCTGTTGGAAATTGTGGAGAAATCAGACAAGTAACATTCTTCGGCAGGATCTCAATAAAGAATTGCTTATCAAAGCTTTCATTTTCATATTAAATTCGTCATGCTCTTCCCATACCAGTCTTCTCCAATCTTCCATGAGATAAAGTCAGGAAAAAGTATGATGTGGGTGTTATCTCCCCTGGGACAGGGAGTGTGCCTTATTTATGGCATTCCAACGGTTAAAGAGCTTTTTAACGGGATTATGGATGAAGTCCTAAAACAGTGTTGCAGTTAGCGAGTTAATTATTCTGTTCGTTGTTCTTCAAGCTCAATAAAATTGGAAAGAGTGAAGAACTTAACGGTCTCTTTGGTCAGGCTTATATATTCTTTACGGGTAATTTTAAGCATGGGCAGGAAAAATGTCTCACCTGAGATATAATTGTGTATGGCATTCATCATCGTTAACACTTTCATTTTTGCAGAAGGGGATGCATTGTTCCTGTCTTGGGAAAGCCCCATAGAATAGGCAATATCAGATATAAATTCCGGGATGTGCTTGTCAAAACTGCTGTCATGGCGGTTTTTAGTAAAATACCTGAAAATGGTAAGATTTGATAATTCAGAATGATCGAACAGGTAGTCAACCAGTTCATCTATGGCTATTTCAATACGTTCCGCCAAAGGGCGCCCCTTGATAATGCTTTCAACTTCTATGAGTTTGGCCCTGATTCCATCGTTCATATCAATGATCACTGCCTCATACAGGTCTCCTTTTTCACCCCAGTGGTAATAGAGGGTTGATATATCTATACCTACGTCAGATGCTATCATCCGGGTTGTTGTTCCGTGAAATCCGTATTCGCCGAAAAGTTTCCTGGCTGATATAAGGATTTTTGCTTTCATGGATTCAGGATTCTGTCTTGCCTTTTCAAGGGGTGTCGGCATTTTTGTATAACCTCCGTCGGTATGATTTTTTGATTTCAGGGCGCCTGAACTGGCGTAAAGCTGACTGCAACAGCTTCTATTAAACACTGAACTATGAGCTAAAATAAAAAATGAACGTCCAACATCGAACATCCAACGTCGAACATCGAATGACTGTACACCTTCGGTGTTTCAATTTTATAATCCAATGGAGCACTTCGGTCCCTCAGCATAAACTCACCGATATCCTTATTCGACGTTCGATGTTGAGCGTTCGATGTTCAAATTGTTCCATCTAATATTTCGAACGATCTTTCATAACACCTTAAAAATACATACATAAGTCAAGAGCTCTGAATCTAGGAGGTTGCGTTAAAAGTATCTTAGATGGCATCGTTTCAAGTTCCATATACTCTCGCTAAAAATCAGCAGGACAAAAAGGTTGCAACGCAGTAAATTGAACTTTTTACGAGTTCATCAATTTTGATGATATTGCATTTTTTGCATCTTCTGCCTGGGAAACAATTCTGTCCATAACCTCAGATACAGTGGGCGTATCATTTATGATTCCGGTAACCTGGCCCATGAGAAAGACGCCTTTTTCAATATTGCCCTGTTCCATGCTAAGGCGGAACGCCACGAAGGCATTGGCCATGCGCGCAAGTTGCTTTGATTTTTTATACCCTGATAACATGATGGCGAAGACCAGTTTAAACCATGGAAAACCAAAGATCCTTGCAGCCTCTCTGGAGTTAAACAGGGCTCTGATCAAATAGAATTTCTGTTTTATCAGCCGGTCCGTACCCTTTGATTTCAATGCCCGGCACCAAAGGCCGTCGATCCGGTCCGAATAAATGGTGTCGTAAACCTGTTTTTCGATACTCAATTTTTTCATGGTGTCATGTACAGGGCTTTCCACGGTATTCATGAACCGGGTTCCCATGGCAACACCTTCGGCGCCAAGGGCCAGGGCTGCGGCAAGTCCCCGGCCGTCTGCAAACCCGCCTGCTGCTATGACAGGTATCTTTACTGCATCGGCAATGGAGGGAATTAGTACAAGTGAAGTGGCGTCACCACCGTGGGCTGCTGCTTCATGCCCGGTTACAATCAACGCATCCGCCTCTCTTTTCCGGGCAGAAAACGCATGGGTCAGGTTGGTTACAGTGGCAACTGCTTTGCCTCCGTATTCATGTACTGCCTTTATCAATTCCTGGCCACTGCCAAGTGAATAGTTGATAACCTGCACCTTTTTTTCAAAAAGAACTTTTGCCTTCTGCTCAGCCCCGGGTATAATGAAAGGGATATTAGCACCAAACGGCTTGTCAGTTAAGGTTCTTGTTTTGTTAATGGCATCCCGTGTCTGATCAGGGGTTAAATCTGCAGTGGCAAGAATCCCTAAGCCCCCGGCGTTTGATACCGAAGCAACCAGTTCAGGGCGGCTGATGCCGGTCATGCCGGAACAGATGATGGGGTATTTGATATCAAACAGCTCTGTAATTCTTGTTTTCATGATGATCTATACCACATCTGACTCAAAGAATTGGTTTATCTCATCTATGGAATAACCGAGTTCTGCAAGGATATCCCTGGTATTCTCACCGAAATCTATCGGTGGCGTACGAAGGGAACCGGGTGTCCGGCTGAGCTTGACCGGAACACCTATGGTCGGGGTCTTATTGCCGTTCTGATCTTCAAAATCCACAATTATTTCCCTGTGGCGCAGGTGTTTGTCCTCCAGGGCCTGTCCAAGGTTATTGACAGGTCCCCAGCAGATATCAAGGCCTCCAAGTTCCTGTTCCCACTGGGCCAAAGTTTTTTGCTTGAATTTATCCCTCATGCAATCGATGATCTCCTGCCTGCGCGTTTCATCATATTGCAGGGGGGCGTATTCGGGGACATTGAGCTTTTCACACAGTGTTTTCCAGAACCTATACTCAAGTGCACCAATGGTTAAGTATTTTTTGTCGGCGGTTTGATATGTGCTGTAAAATGCATAACGGTGGGAGAGAATATTATCTGATCTTTCAAACATCCGGCCTGTTAATTGAAGGAAAAAAAGCGGAATGTGCATAAGGCTTGCCATTGAATCCGTCATGGAGATATCAATGTACTGCCCTTTGCCTGTTTTTTCACGGGCATGGAGGGCCAGAAGAATACCAATGGCGCCGTTCATGCCTCCTCCGGCAATGTCTGCTATCTGAACGCCGGGTATTAAAGGGGGTTTGTCAGTTTCACCGATCAGATCCAGCACACCGGCAATGCCGAGAAAATTGGCGTCATGACCCACACGGTCACGGTAAGGCCCTGTCTGGCCATATCCTGTAATTGAACAATAGATTATTTTCGGGTTTGTTTTTTTGATACTCTCGTAATCGACTCCCAGTCTGGCAGTGGCACCTGGCCTGAATCCTTCCAGAAGGATATCTGCTTTTTGAACAAGCTTGAAAAATATCTCTTTGCCTTTTTCGGTCTTCAGGTCAAGGGAGACATGCTCCTTGTTCCTGTAAAGCGGTGCTAAAAAAGGGGCATCATCCTTGAAGCGTTTATTTTCAACAGCTATTACCCGTGCGCCGTGGTCTGCAAGTATCATTGAACAATAGGGGCCGGGCAGAAGACGGCTCAGGTCAAGGACTGTTATCCCTGATAATGCACCTTTGTTTGTCATATTTTTTTCCTCTCTTAATTTCCGTGGAAAAGTATTCAATTTCGAAGTCTGCGCTTATCTGTTCGAGTTCAAGTCGAAGATCCCGGACTTTGAGCGGGGGAAGGCAAATAATTTTAACCACAGGCATACTCATGTATTCCGAGGATAGCGCTAAAGGTTAGCGCTGATGCTTCACTTCGTGTCACTAAAGTGCCAAAATTTTTACCTGTCGAAGCGAAGCGTAGATCCCGCTCATCGGGGACGCCGAAATCGAGCAGATAAGCGCAGACTTCGAAAGGGAGTGCTTTTCCACGGAAATTTTACATTCCCATGAATTTTGCTGCTATGCCCTTCATAATCTCGTTGGTTCCTGCAAATATGGACATGACACGAACATCTCTTTTTGTCCTGGCCATGATATTTGACTCCAGCAAGGCAGACTCGCCGCAAAGATCCATGGATCTTTCAGCAATCCGGTTGAGCATATCAGTAGTCCAGTACTTGGCCATGGAGGTTTCAATGATAATATTTTCCCCTTCCATGTGATCGGCACACAATTTTTCCATAAACGTTCTTCCAAGTTTTACTTCTGTTGTCATCTCAACGATGGCGAACTGAACCGCCTGGGATCTGACAAGGGGTTTTCCTTTTAAAATGGTATTTTTACAGTAATCAACCGCAAATTCCATGATGCGCTCAGCAGCAAATACAGCGCCCATGGCACACACAAGCCGTTCCTGCTGGAGCTTCATCATAAGCTGCAAAAAACCTGATCCAGGCTCTCCCAGTCGGTTGGTTTTTGGAATACGACAGTCGGAAAAGAAAAGTTCTGCAGTGTCCTGGCTGTTCCATCCCATTTTATCCAGTTGTCTGCCCCTTTTAAATCCCGGGGTTTTGTCTTCCACCAGATACAGGGATACTGCCTGATGCCTGTTCGCAACTTTAGGATCGATGGCTGCAAGAAGTAGAAGATCGCAGTTTATTCCATTTGATATAAAGGTTTTGGAACCATTGATAACCACCTGGTCCCCTTGCTCAACTGCTGTTGTCTTCATACCGGCAACATCGCTGCCTGCATCCGGTTCAGTCATGGCAATGGCTGTGATGATATCCCCTGAAACACATCCTGGAAGGTATTTTTCTTTTTGCTCTTTTGAACCAAAAGAATCAATGTAGGGAACAACAACATCACTGTGAAGGCTAGCTGCAAGACCGCTGTGCGCTGTGTGTGAAAACTCTTCGGCAACAATAACCGAATAGAGAAAATCCCCTCCTATGCCACCGTATTCAGGAGTGATTGACGGACAAAGAAATCCTGCCTTGCCGGTTTTTTGCCAGGCACTTTTCGGAACAATATGGTCCTGTTCCCACTGGTCAACAAAAGGAGTTATCTCTTTTGCAAGGAAAGCACTCAGACGTTCCCGGAACTGATTGTGCTCTTTGGTATATTTCAGGATATCCATTTTCATTTATTCCTTTCCTGCTTCAGCAAGCTTTCAAATAACTAAATCATAACCTTTAGATGTGATTTAGTTATTTGAAAGTGATAAGTTGAGATATTGCTGATTCGAGATAGCGCTATTTGAATACCAGCCTGCCATATCCCTTTATGGGTGTTGGTACTTATTCATTCTATTATCATAGCATAGGGCGCTCAAAGTAATTCATACAAAATGCATTGGCGGGCAGGTCGAATATCGAACAAGGAATTTCGAATGATGAAGTATGGAATCGCTTTGCTCCGCCACAAAACCGGCGGACAAGTCTCTTCTTTATATTATAAAAAAGATAGAATACCCTACTTCGACATTCATTATTCCTTGTTCGATATTCTGCGGTTCAAAACAAACTCGTAAACTTGTTTCATATCTCCCGAATTTCTACTTTCCAATTTCAAGTTTCAAGCCGGGAACGGCTACTTTATTTTTCCTATCATGGCCTCACCAATAATATCCTGTTGCACCGCCTGGTTGCCAAAGCAAAGTTCAGCAATTTTTGCATCCCGGAAAAAGCGTTCAACTTCGGACTCTTTCATGTACCCGTACCCCCCGAAAAGCTGTATGGCTTCATCTGCAACTTCCACGGCTGCCCTTGCAGATGTCATCTTTGCCATTGAAATTAACACGGTATCTGCTTTGCCTTTGTCAAATAAAAAGGCGGCCTTGTAGGTAATCAGCCTTGCAAGCTCAACCTTTGTAGCCATTTGTGCAATTTTGTGTTTTGTAATCTGGAACTGCGCTAGTTTTCTGTTAAACTGCTCTCTTTGTTTGATATACCTGACGGCACGGTCGAGTGCACCCTGGGCTGTGCCAAGGGCCTGGGAGGCAGTCAGGATTTTAATTTCGTCATGAAATTTTTCAAGCTGGAAGAATCCTTTTCCATCCTTTCCCACAAGATTGGTAGCAGGCACTGTAACATTTTCAAATGTCAGCCTGGCACTTTTCATCATGTTTGCGCCGAGTTTTTTACCGGAATCTGTAATGGTAATGCCTTTTTTGTTTCCCTCAACAAGAACCATGCTCAGACTGTTTTTTGGTGTATCATCCTTAAGCCCTGTTTTGCAAAGCACCAGATAAACCCCTTTGGTGCCCCGGTTTGCAACATGGGTTTTTTCCCCGTTTATGACAATATTATCTCCAGTAAAAACAGCACTGGTATGGATAGATGACAAATCAATCCCGTGATCTGTTTCTGAAAATGCAATGCCTGAAAATATGTCCCCTTCGCAGATTTTCGGAAGAATTTTTTCCTTTAGACCGTTATCTGCAAAACGGAAAACCGCTTCGGAACCAATGCCTGCAAGGGTCAATGCCATTCCCATGGTGGAATCAATGCAGCAGAAGGCTTCTGCAATAAGGCCTGCCTCCAGAACGCCAAGACCGCCACCTAAATATTGTTCAGAAAACTGTATCCCGATAAAGCCCAGGTCAGCAGCTTTTTTCCATATTTTTTCCGGATATTCGCGTTTTTCTTCAAGCTCAAGGGTTAAATTTTTATCAAACTCGCCCCTGGCAAAATCCCTGGCTGCTTTTTGAATTTCTATTTGCGATCTATCAAGCTCAAACATTGTTTTCTCCCGTTATGCATCATATCAATCTGAGCGCCTTGTGGTAATTAATTCTATCAAATAAACCTGGCCCTATGGCAAGGTCAGAAACAAATGGAGATGCCGAATTGATTAGCCTATGTTACGAGTTACGGGGTGCGGGTTGCGAGTACCGGGTTACGTGTTGTTAATCGGAAATAATCCTTTTTTTATAACCGGTAACCCGTAACCAAATGCCATTAACTTAAGCGATTATTGATTATTGAACCGTAGAATATCGAACAAGGAATATCGAATTTCGAAGTGTTTTTTCCTTACTTCTACGGTTCGATATTTCTTGTTCGATATTCGATATTCAAAACACCTTTCTCCCGCAACCCGCACCTCGCAACGTGTGGCGTTTACGATGGAACTCCCTTCAGGTCATAGCCGTCAGGCTAACAAATTGAATGATAGAATCAGCCGGATTTAGTTTGGTTTTTAATTGACAATTCGCAATTAACTATTCACAATTTACAATTTAATTTTTATAAATACTTTTTTAAAGACAAATAATTGTCAATTGTGAATTGAAAATTGATAATTATTAACGAGAATAGCCCATTTTTCTCTTAACCTGACGGCTATGCTCTTCAGGGGTAATCAAGGCCGAGCCCTAGGCATCATATCTGCCTATGATCGAAACACTGCAAATATTCTGGAAGGGAAATCCCCCGAGATTATGCGTAAGACCATATTTCGGATTTTCAAGCTGGCGCTTGTCAGCCCTTCCATGAAGCTGCAGATACATCTCGTAAAGCATCCTGATCCCTGATGCGCCAATGGGGTGGCCAAAACATTTCAACCCTCCGTCAACCTGACAGGGGAGACCGCCGTCAAGATCATAAAAGCCGTCCATGATATCCTTTATGGCGTTCCCTCTTTCAGAAATATGGAGGTCTTCCATGGTTACCAGTTCAGTGATTGAAAAACAGTCATGAGCTTCCATCATGCTGATCTCTTCCCTGGGATTTTTTATGCCTGCCTCTTCATATGCCTTGGTGCTGCATTTGGTAGTGGTCATAAAGTGGTCTCCATCCCAGTCGTTATAACCTACCTCCTGACCGCTTGAAAGGGCAATCTGCAGGGCCTTTACAGTGATAAAATCCTTTTTCCCCAGCTTTTTTGCAATCTCAGGGGTCGTGACAATCGCGCACGCAGCTCCATCACTGACACCACAGCAGTCAAAAAGGCCGAGAGGATGGGCAATAATCGGTGCTGCCATCACCTGTTCTTCTGTTATTTTCTTTTGAAGATGGGCCTTGGGGTTGAGCAGGCCGTTATCATGGCTTTTGGCTGAAATATGGGCCATGGCCCTTTTCAGGTCCTGATCTGATACATTATATTTTGCGGTATAGGCACTGGCAAGCTGTGCAAAGGAACCTGGAGCCGAAAGATTCGGCCACCACTGCCACAGCAGTGTTCCTGCACCTGAACCAGGGTTGGGAAGTCCGCCGTAACCGGCATCTTTCAGTTTCTCAACACCTAAGGCCAGGCAGATATCATAAGCACCGGAAGCAACGGCATAACAGGCCCCACGAAAGGCTTCCGTCCCTGTGGCACAGTAGTTTTCAACCCTGGTCACCGGAATCATGGGTAGCCTGAGAGCTATAGCAAGAGGCATGGCTGTCTTTCCCAGGTTGACTTCCTCTAAGCATGTACCCAACCAGGCAGCCTCTATATCCTTTTTTTCCAATCCGGCGTCGGCAATGCATTCCTCAAAGGCTTCCACCATGAGTTCTTCCGCCCCCACATCCCAGCGTTCACCGAATTTGGTACATCCCATACCAATAATTGCTACTTTATCTTTAATTCCTGTTGCCATGGACATACCCTCCTATAGGTTTTAGGTGTTAAGGTTTAGGTTTTATGTTAATGATATCATCTGTTTTAACTAATACTAAAACTTAACACCTAAAACTTAAAACGTTTCGTAAAAAGTGTTTTTTACTTTTTACGAAACAATCATTTATTCAGATTGAATATTTTTTCAATAAGTTGGGACTTCATAATATCACCGCCAAGGGAAAGTTTTCCCGATGAAAATGCCTGCATGGAAGTCATAGCTCCTGTGAAGAGTTTCACAAAATTATCATCACTGATTGTCAAGGTGCAGTTCGGGTTTTGGGCATTTCCCGGTTTGATGTCGCATTTGCCGTCCTTTACTGCAACTATCCAGTCACCCCCTTTTGGACCTTTGACATTAAATTGAAAGACCACATCCACACCTTTTGCCGCATCTGCTTTAAACCCGTCAGGCATCTTTTTGAAAATGGTTTCCGGGTCCACGGCTTCGCTGGTATCCGCATCTCCTTTAGTTGTCTCTTTACTGTCAGACGGAGGATCAATGAGGGCAAAAACGGCACTGGTAGCGTCTGTCATCTCTTTTGCATTTTCCATGTTGTTGATTTTGTCAAAATTTTCATGGATCATCTCCGGTGTAGGGGGATTCTCCGGGTCTCCAATCGGAAGACCCTTGCTTGTGAGAATGGCTGCTCGATTAAAAAAGCCTAAGCCTGCATTAAAGATCTGTCCTGTCTCTTTGCATTCAGCGCTGCACAGGTACAAAACCATGGGTGACACAAATTCAGGCTTGCTCTTTTCAAAGATTTCAGGCGGCATGACCTCCCGGGTCAGTCTTGATGCAGCAATGGGAGCGATGGTATTCACCTTGATATCATATTTGGCCCCCTCGGTTTTGAGGGTGTTCATCATCCCAACGATCCCAAGCTTTGCAGTTGAATAATTTGTCTGGCCGAAATTACCATAAAGACCGGCAGCCGAAGTAGTCATTACGATTCTTCCGAACCCTTGTTCCTTCATAACCTTGAAAGCCGGTCGGGTTACATGAAAGGCACCGTTAAGATGCACATCAAGAACAGGATTCCAGGTTTCGGCATCCTGTTTGATAAAGCTTTTGTCCCTTAAGATACCGGCGTTGTTTATCAGGATATCGACTCGTCCGAAGGCATCAATTGCCGTTTTGACAATATTTTTGCCCCCTTGAGCAGTCGCTACATTATCATAATTTGCAACCGCTTCTCCACCGGCTTTTGTTATCTCATCTACAACAGCCTGTGCCGGCGAGGAAGACCCTTTGCCTGAACCGTCGGGGGCTCCGCCAAGATCGTTAACAATGACCATGGCACCTCCTCCGGCAAGCTCCAGGGCATAAACCCTTCCCAGTCCTCCCCCGGCCCCGGTTATAATGGCAACCCTGTTGTGAAAGGATATTTTGTCCATCTGTTCAGCCGCGCCGGGAACCGGTGTTGCCTTCCAGAAATAATTTACAAATCCCCGCTGCTTATCCTGCACCCTTATCCTGAATGTCATCTCCATGGGCAGTCCCACTCTCAGGTCGTCTGCAACACAGTCCGTAAAATCAGCCATCATGCGTCCCCCCCCTTCAAACTGAATCATACCGTATTTTTGGGGAGGATCTACTGATACGGCCAGAAGATCCGAGGTAAAGGTCTTTATTTTTGAAGAAACATCGGCAAATTCATAATCATCCTGACTTCTTATGGCGCCACAGTCGGGATTTACACACATATCCATTTTAGGATACTGGGCAGTGCCGCATTCACGGCACTTTCCGCCCACCAGCCCGAGGAGCATTTTGCGTTTGCGCCAGAGCGTGGTCATGGCGGTTTGGGTGGGGGCTTCCGCCCTGATCCCCATTTCCGTCTTGATCAGATCCCGGAATTTGAGGAACCGAAGATAATTATCGGTGGTCAGTTTGTTCTCAAGGGTTCCTTTAAACCCCTGGCGCTTGCCAAGTTTTTTTATGTTTTCCGTGATTTTAAAGTAAAGGGCATTACATCCCTGGCCAAAGCCTGCCATGAGAATGCCGTCACCGGGTTTCGCCTGTTCAAGGGCGGATACGAACATGAGGATACAATGGGCAACCCCTGTTTCTCCGCAGACTTCATGCAGGTTGTCCACTACTTTTTCAGGGGTAGCCCCAAGTTTTTTGGCTATGGTGCCGTGATCACGCTTGAAAAAACAAGGATAGACCAGCTTGTCAACATCATCCATTGTAATGCCGATTTTTTCCATGAGACCGCTTACTGCCTTCGGGATGATCTTGGCATATCCTTCATCCCTCTGCCAGCGTTCTTCCCATACATAATCATATTTATTTTCGCTTCCCCGGTAGTGATCAACAAAATCACATGAAATAGAATATGAGCCCTTGTATTCAGCAATAACATCCGTGTCTCCCACCAAAAGAGAAGCCGCGCCGTCTCCAAACCACATTTCATAGAAATAGGCGCCTTTTGTTTCTCTTTTATCCGCTGCCGCAACAATGATATTGTTTCTGTCTTTACTCTTCACAGATTCAAGTGCTGAAATAAGCGCTGTGCTGCCTATCTTTTGAGAGGCGGTAAAGTCCGAGGTGATAATGTCTTCCCTCAAATTAAGGGCTGTTGAAACAATTCCTGAATTCTGCCTGTCTGCAAATGGCATTGTAGTGGAAGCCATGTACAGGCCTTCAATGGTGTTTTTATCTTTGCCGGAAATGCAATCGCGGGAAGCGGCCACCGCCATTGTAACCGCATCTTCATCCCAGTTGCACATGGATCTTTCTCCCTGTGCAACTGCTATCAACGCAGGAGCGAACCAGCCAATGTTCTGGTAGATGGCCGACCGGTCCAGTCTTAATCGCGGAATATATGCTCCGTAAGAAGT
>JAUWOH010000269.1 GCA_030612225.1 Desulfobacteraceae bacterium | reverse complement strand
ATAGTCTGACTTCCAGGACTTGGCCCCACCTGCACAAGTTGTTGCTACAAAGCCAAGCTTGATAAGGTTATCAGCATCTTTTTCGCCTTCAGTAAGAAGTACTTCCGGTGCTTCTGATACCCCTTTTAAATTATATAAGATTTGCTCAATGTCTTTAACTTTATTCAGCCAACCCCCCTGACCGTCCGGCCTGCGCTGATAGAATTTTTTACCACCGTTCCTCACGGTTTGATGGATCAGGTTGCCGTCAAGGTCGCAGTAGTCATAATAAGTCGTTTGTTTTTCTGCTGGCAGATATTTTTCAATCAATCCTTTGACATCGGTCTTTTCTTGCCATACATGAAAATCAATTTTGTCCCAGGGTTTGTTTTCAGGGATACAGCCACAACTTCTCGTCCAGCACCGTCCAGAGTCGGTTTTATAGACAAATCTATCATCACCTTGACCACATATGGGACACGGCCCGCAAAAGCTTGTAGGCCCTTCTTTTCTCAAACCTGCTACAAGGTTCGGGATCTCTGGTAAAATTTGTTTTAGTTGTTCAATTTTGGTATTCATCGTGAGTCCTTGCCGTTTTTTAAGTTCGCATCTCGTCGGGTTTAATTTTGTGTCCCTCAAAATAATCAATAATATCCTGGAATGAATAACGAACAGCCTTGCCGATTTTTATATACGGCAACCCCTTGCCTTTACACCTGTGGTTTCGCAGGGTAGACAGGGCCAGCCCCGTTAAATTTGAGACGTCTTTTTCATTTAAATATTTAACCTTGTTTTCCATAAGCTCCCCCTTGTTTAAAATTAAGTCTTTACATATGGAAAAGGGAAAATAGGGATGCCTGCTTATTTTCTTGAGGTCGTTTGAGGCTGTTAAGATAAGAAGTGGAAGTACTGTTTTTTTACTGAAGTTTTTAGAAGAGTTTTTCTTTCGAGTGGGTTAAGGTGTCTTGATCGACATAACGCAGAATTTCGGGACATAAGATCACGCAGGTTTCACTGTCCGGGCAGTTATCGCAGGTTTTTTTGAGTTCAGTCTTGCGAATAATCCAGACTTCTCTTTTTAACATTTCTGGATCATATTTACGGCCTTGCGTAAGTTCATAGGCACGGTAAAAGCTTTTCTTCGCATTGTCTTCTGTAAGTTTTAGTTCCAGGGCTATTCTTGAAAAGGATAGTTTTTTCCTTCTTAATTTCCAGATTTTTAAATGATTCCAGGCTTCAGCGCGAAACCTTGATGTGTCCGGCTTTAAGTCTGTTTGATTGTAGGTAGCATCAATAAACTCGTTAAACTCTCGCAGTATTTGTTTTTTCTTTTTTCTTAAATCTGCAATAAATATCCGCTCGTGAGGTTTTGTTTTTTTTCGTTCAATACTTTCAAACGTCCGCGAGGCTATCCCTTCAATATAAGGGGTATTAAATTCTACCTGCATTACAGACGGAAAATAGAAGATTTTTGATAAAATATTATCTTCTTTTTTAGAATCAAGGTTTGATTCTTTGAGTGGATTAAGAAGGTCTAAAACATCGTTATAGCATGGCGCCCCAACTGTAAACCGTACACCGGGTAAACCAAATTTCTCGAAATGGTTAGCAGGGAATGAAAAATTTAAATCATCAATCGACTCAATAAACCTTTTATAAAATGTTCGATATTCAAAATTTTCCTTCAGTAGCGCAAGCCTAAGCCTGGCCACACCAGAATCAAATTTAAAAATCTCATAATTTACAGAATCAAAAGGTTGTTTTGCCATGATGCACCTCTACTTTCCATTAGCAGCATTTTTAATTATTTGACCGGCCAAGCTTGACGCCTGTTTCAGCGCTTTATCTCTCAAATGTGCGTACCTCTGCGTTGTTTTTGGGTCTTTATGGGTTAAAAGTTTTTGGAGGGTGTACATCTCAACCTTTCCAGAGGACGCCAGCATTGACGCATAGACGTGCCTTAACCCATGCAGTGGCCTAAACTCTTTCGGCAGTCCTGCGCGTTCCTTAATTCTATTGACTTGTCGCGCTATGGTTGTTCTCTGCCCGCCGCCCCTTCCAGGGAAAACATACAAGCTGTTATCTGGATTCAATATTTTATATTCTTTTAATAATTCTTTTGCAGATTCATTAAGCGGAATGGTTTCATCCTTCCCGCCCTTGGGATCAACAAGCTGAATAAATCCTTTTTCAAATTTGACATGCCGCCATTGCAGTTTGAACGACTCGCCCCTACGCATACCGGTAAAAAGGATCAATTTCATCAAGACGCCTGCTTGCGGGTGAAAATCTTCTGAAATTGCCTTCAACAGTCTTTCAAGTTCCTCTGCGGTTAAATCTTCGGTTTTAATGTTATCGACTTTTGGCATCAGACCGTCTTTCTTATTAATTTTAAAATCTATCCCTTTGCACAGCTTATTATTTACGCCAAAATTAATAATGCGTCGAAGCTGTTCGATTACATGAAAAACAGTTTGTGGAGAACGCTTTTTTAAAAGTTTGTTTTTAATCCGGCGGATGTCCAAAGGTAGTATGTCCTTCGGTTCCTTGTTAGCAAAATCTGGCTTAATGTGAAGATTATACGCGCTTTCATAAGTGCGCCAGCCTTTTAAGTCGGGATTTTGTTTCCTGTATTCCCTCCATAGCCGGTCAACCGTCCATTTGTCGGCCTCTGCCTGCTTGAGAGCCGCTTCCTGCGCCCGGATTTCTTTGCGTGACTTCCTCTTGCCTTCAATCCGCTCAGACCGGATATGCGCAGCTCTGGCTGGTGTCATAGCGTCAGCATATTGCCTGCCCGTCTTTTCCTCATAAACTTTGCCATCTTTTTTAAAAACCAAATAATAAACTTTCTCGATTCCCGGCCCGCCAATCCGGGCAACCTCACGATAAAAAATACCCGGATATTTCGTTTTTTTGCGCCTTGCCATAAAAGCCCCCAATATGGAATTTTATTTAGGCTGAAAGCCGCTTCAATGTCTTGTATTAACACAATATACAAGCGCTTGGCCTTCAGCCTTTAGTGCTTAAAAGTTGGAAAAGCAAGATTTCATTTTCCAACCGTATGTCCAACCTTTTTGTTATATATCAAAGTATATTAAAGTAAGTCAAGATAAAAAGCATAAAATTATATTGTGTGATATTAGTATGATATTAAAGGGGTTTAGTAAAGGCAGGTAAAAAGAGGTAAGTATAAACTGTCAGCCTCCGGAGCTGAAAGCCGCTGGTTCAAATCCAGCCGGGCGTACCAAATAAATGCAAAGGGTTAGTATAATTCCGCTAACCCTTTTTTTATTTCATATTTTTTATTAAAGAATATGCAGTTTTTTGTTGACAGAATAATAACTGCATTATAACTATTTTCTGCATAAAATCTATTTGCTGAATTTTATTCATTTTTTATGTCCGGTTCCAATCTTTGTTTTCACCGATGTAAATATCAGGGTCACTTTCCGGACAAAAACGGCTTAAATATCTAAAGCCGTGACATGGAGCAAGGAAAAAGTTTTTTCTTTTTAAGCTTAATTTTTTACTGAAAGGAGATTTTAGACATGAAATACAGAGATTTGCGTTACTTTTGTTTAGCATTGGCGTTTGCTTTGTGTGTGGCTTTTGTTGGCTGTAGCGGAGGCAGCGGAAATAAGCTCGCCGAAATATCAGGCATTTGGAAATGTGGTAATGATGGTACTACAATCGAAATCAATCTTGCCGGAGAACAAAATTTCCTGAAAATAGGGGAGAAAACCGTTGAGGCGACGGTTAAAAGCGTTCAGGATGATGTAATTTCCCTTGATGTGAAGACGGATAATGGCCAGACGGAAAAATGGACGCTTAGGCAGGTGTGGGATGATAACGGTTCTTCATTCAGTCTTGCATTTAGACACAATGGTACAAATGACAATCTTACCTTGATAAAGAAATTGTAACATATTGTAATATAGTGTTTCCTAACTACTATCGCTTTCGGGTCGTCCATTTGTAATTAAACTATAGTCTTGGGATATGGGTTTTTCGGTCGAAGCTGAAAGCCGCTGGTTCAGATACATCCCAGTGTACCACAACAACAAGGGTTTACGATATATCGTAAGCCCTTTTTTAATGTCTTTTAAATTTGATAGCGCTTTCAGATTTAAATTGGTGGGAAATGAAGAAAGGTAGAGTAAAGTGCATTGGCCTTGTTAGACCTTTATTATCCCCAATAGCTCTATACCATTATAAAAAAGAGCAATTGCTAAAACACCTAATACCAAGCCAAGGAAACGCATTGTGTATATGTACACGTTGCCACACAAAAAAGATTTTGACTTGCCAATTAATATAGCCAACACGATTTTTGATCCCACAAGAAAAGTATAAAAACTAATGATAAAAACTAAAAATGCACTAATATTCAGACTGATTGCTTTTGCCATTATTGGAGCACCAACAGTAAACCAAAACAGGTAGGGATTGGGGCTTAGGGCATTTGCTAATACACCTTTTATTAATGATCTTGGCTCTACCTTTCTAAGATTAAGTTCAACTCCCTTTGTACGAATACTTTCGTAGCTCATGAATAAAATAAAGAATCCACCAACGAGAGAGATTACCCCTAATATATTATGGAAACTGGTTAATTTTGACAGAACAAACAAAGTTAAAATAATTATTGGCAAATCAGTGATAATCGGAGCGAGAGCAACTTTCACACCAGATTTAATATCATGTTGAAGAGTTTCTGAAATTACCAGCGTCAGTAGCGGCCCAGGGGCAAAGCCAGCGGATAAGCCCAGCAATGTTCCAATTGTTAAAAAATGTATCATGTTGATCTTATCTATCTTTTATCATAGTGGTTATCCTATCATTGGATACCATTTGGTATCGTAGGAACTC
>JAUWOH010000192.1 GCA_030612225.1 Desulfobacteraceae bacterium | reverse complement strand
GATATTATCGATATTCGCCGCTCCCACAGGTTTTCTGATTTTACAAGGTCATAAAGAGGGTTTTTGCTTTTATCAAAAAGAAAGGCTCCGGCGATTTGTCCGGCTGAACTGTCTACAAGATCCCAGTTGTTGATAAATTTTGTATTTTTTAAGTAAAGTTCATATATTCTTTTCTTCTCAGGTTCATCTCCCTTTGAATACCGGTGTATGAGCAAAAATAGAGAGAGTAATCTTTCCTCGTGTATTTTAGATTTAAGAAGCTGTTTTATCTCGTTTATGCCTATGGTTTTATATTCTTTAGCCAGTCTTCTTAATTCCGGCACTATAACACCTACAAAAATATCCCCCTCACCATATTCACCGGGTCCGGTCTTGAAAAAGCTTTGATGTTTTTTTGCTTTTTCTTCGTTTCCAATTTCTTTTAATTTCTTTCGAATTTTTTTTACTGACATGGTTTTAAATTCTTTTCCTTCGAGCCAGTTTCAAAACGCTCCTCTTTCGAAGTCTTCGCTTATCTGCCCGATATCTGCGTCCCCGATGAGCGGGATCTACGCTTCGCTTCGACAGGCTCAAATTTTAATCCTCGAAATACTACATGTATTCCTGTGGTTAAAATTTTCGCCTTCCTTGATCTCGAACAAAATTGAACATTTTGAAACTGGCTCCTTCGTGTTTAAAAAAATGGATAGTGTCCGTAGTTTTTTGTCAGTGGTGAGTTGTATTTTTATTTTCAAATACTTAAACCAATTACAAACTCACATTAGGGTTCGTTTGCATGAGCATAAATTAATTGCTTTTTCTATCCTTATGCCACGGACAACTGACAACTATTAACGGACATTGGAAAAAAGTGATATACCCTGATTAACCTGTCTATTATTTAGTATTTCTGCAGGTTATCAGGGATATGTCCGCAACTGAGACGTTTTAGCACACCAAGGGTTTTGGTCATTTGAAGTTCCTTAAAAAGGCCGGAGGCAACGGCAAGATTAAAAACATTATAGGGCGCCTGGCCGCCTTTTGCAGGATCTTTAAAGATATCGTGGATAAGAAGATAGCCTCCGGGAATGATGTGACCGGCCCAGGCATTGTAGTCTGTAAATGCGGCCTCATAGGTATGCCCGCCGTCTATGAAAACAAGTCTCAGCGGAGTCGCCCATAAACGCGCTGCAACTTCTGATTTGCAAACCATGGGCACAACCGTATCTTCAAGACCGGTTGAAGCTATTGTTTTCCTGAAATTTTTGAAAGTGTCCACGCAGCCGGTCTGTGCATCAAACAGCTCCGGGTCAAAATATTCCTGGCCGGGTTGCTGTTCTTCAGATCCTCGGTGATGGTCTATTGAAAAAAGAATTGTGCCGGCTTCTTTACAGGCTGTTCCCAGATAAATCGTAGATTTACCGCAATAACTTCCTATTTCCAGGCAGGGTCCCAGCCTGCCGGCCTCAAGGGCAATATCATAAAGACGCTTTCCTTCATCTTCGTCAAGAAAGCCCTTGGTGTTTTTTAGTAGATTTTGATCAGGCAGCAATTTGTGTAGTCCGATTTTTGCGGGGTCTCAGCTCATGATGAACTCGTAAAAAGCTACAATATGCAGCTTTGCGACACTGTAACCGAAAATAACTTGTCAATCATATCGAAAGTTATGATTTTGCTGTTTGAAAGATATTCCTTGTTCGATATTCTGCGGTTAAAAATGGTTACGGCATTTTATCGTATCCCATTACGAGTACTTCCCGTGGTTTGGAACCGTCCGAAGGTCCGACAATTCCTTCTCTTTCCATTGTCTCGACAATACGGGCGGCACGGTTGTACCCTATACGCAAATGGCGCTGAATCATTGATATGGATGCCTGCCGTGTTTTTGTGATAAGAGCCACAGCATCATCATATCTTTCGTCATAATCTTCTTTGTCGCCTTTCATTTCATCGACGGCCACTGTTTCAGTTACTTTTTCGTCGTATTCCGGGGGTTTCTGTTGGCGTAGAAAATCAGTAATCCCTGTAATCTCTTCCTCTGATATATATGCCCCGTGAATACGCTGAAGTCTGGCCGTGCCGGGAGGTAAAAAAAGCATGTCTCCATTTCCCAGCAGGTTCTCAGCACCATTCATATCGATGATGGTTCTTGAATCGGTCTTTGAAGAGACCTGGAAGGTAAGACGGGTGGGAAAATTCGCCTTGATGATTC
Source organism: Desulfobacteraceae bacterium (assembly GCA_030612225.1). Taxonomy (GTDB): domain Bacteria; phylum Desulfobacterota; class Desulfobacteria; order Desulfobacterales; family JAUWMJ01; genus JAUWMJ01. Next base: position 4,146 of record JAUWOH010000192.1, on the reverse strand, counting down.
CGGTCAACACATCTACAGAAGGTCTCTGGGTAGCCAGTATCAGATGTATCCCGGCAGCCCTTGCCATCTGTGCAAGGCGTGTTAACGCAACTTCTACGTCCCTGGAAGCAACAATCATGAGATCCGCCAGCTCATCGATTATAATGACAATAAGGGGAAGTTTTTGCAAACCCTCCTCTTCTTTCGGCTTTTTTTCTTTTTCTATTTTATTGTTATACTGCTTTAAGTTTCTTGCTTTTTTTTCAGAAAGCAGTTCATACCTTCTTTCCATTTCGCGTACAGCCCAGAAAAGTGCATTTGTCGCTTTTTTTACATTCGTTACAACAGGTGTAATAAGATGGGGAATTCCGTCATAAGTTGACAGTTCTATCCTTTTTGGATCAACCATAATAAGCTTTACTTCATCAGGATTCGCTTTATATAAAAGACTGCAAATCATGGAGTTTAAAGCCACACTTTTACCTGTTCCTGTAGCACCGGCAATTAATAAATGCGGCATTTTGTCTAGTTCCGCAACAACCGGATTTCCAACAATATCTTTACCAAGACAGATGGTAAGCTTTGATTTTGATTTGCCGAAAGCACTTGAGGCAACAATCTCCTTTAGTCTTACCATCTCCCTTGCAGCATTGGGAACCTCTATTCCGATAACAGCTTTTCCGGGAATCGGGGCTACAATCCGGATGCTTGTTGCCCTAAGCGCAAGAGCAAGATCATCTGTCAGGTTAACAATCTTGTTAATTTTAATTCCCGGAGAAGGTTTATATTCAAAGGTAGTAATAACAGGCCCGGGTGACACCTCTACCACCTGACCCGTAACTCCGAAATCCTCCAGTTTCTTCTCAAGAAGTTTTGATTGCATGCGTAAATTTTCATTATCGGCATCAACATGTCTTGTCTCAGCAGATTTCAGAAGATTAAAGGACGGAAATTGAAACCCGGCTTTTGTCTTCATAAAATCGAATACTTCCTGTTTCGGAGCAGGCATCGCCTTAATCGGTTTTGACTTTGACGGCTTGATTCTTATTTCCTGGTCTTTAGTGGCAGTTTTTTCTTTTTCTGCTTTCAGGCGCTTTTTTGCTTTTTCCCTGCGCTCTTTTCTTTTTAAATAAAATGTTTTTGTACGATCTCTGAAAATATAAATAACATTACGCCAGCGCTTGGCAAATCGAACCAGGGATAAACCGGTGGACATAATAAAGCCAATGATCCATAACAGTATAAATATAATAATGCCGCCTGTGGAATTAGAATACTGTATGACATATGATTTAAACCAGGTTCCGGCAATACCTCCTGCTGAAAATTTGCTCCCAAAAATCAGGTAATAGTTTTGCTTGAGGGCAAAAAGGCTGCCTGTAGTTATAATAAGTAAAATTCCGCCAATTATGGTCAATATGACAGCTTTGTCCTGTTGACCACTAAAGAAATGAATACTTAGAAAAAGGAATAAGAGAGGAATCCAAAAAACACCAAGCCCGAATAACCTTACAAGAAGGCCTGATAAATGAGCACCAAGCACACCGAACAGATTGTGGATTTCACCCTTTGCCCCGGCATTGAATATTGAAGGGTCGGAAGGGCTGTATGACACAAGACTTATCAAAGTGAAAACAACAATAAAAAAGAGTAGTATTCCAATAATTTCTTTACGCATATTCGTTTCGAGTTACGGGTTACGGGTTACGGGTTACGGGTTTCGAGTTACGTGTTGCGGGTTATAAAAAAGGATTATTTCCGATTAACAACTCGCAACACGTAACCCGAAACTGGCTCACACTTCAATAATAAATGGGAGTATAACCGGGCGACGTCCTATGGTAAAGAAAAAATATTTCCTCAGTTCTGCCTGCATCTTTGCTCGAATTTTATCCACCCTGCCTGGAACATCAGGGCCTATTTCTTCTATAATTTCCAGGATAACACATTGTGCATCTTCCACAAGGTGTCCTGTTTCCGTTTCAAAGACAAAGCCCCTGGAAACAATTTCAGGTCCGTAAACCACGATTCCGGTTTCTTCGTCAAAAGCCAGGTTCACTACTACAAGGCCGTGTTCGGACAAAAGGCGTCTTTCCTTAAGCACACTTCTGCCGACATCCCCTATACCTTTACCATCTACAAGAACACGACCTGTTGTGACATTTTCTTCTATTCTTCCGCCACTTTCATCAAACTTAATGATTTGACCGTTTTCAGCAAGAATAACATTTTCATGCAAGATGCCGACTTGCTCAGCCAGTCGTGCATGAAGTATCAGATGCCTGTATTCGCCATGGATCGGAATAAAATATTTTGGCTTTGTCAGGTTGATCATAAGCTTCAGTTCTTCCCGAAATGCATGACCCGAAACGTGTATCTTGGATATTTTTTCATAAATAACGTCAGCGCCACGTTTGTATAATCTATTTATGATATTTGCTATGGCTTTCTCGTTTCCGGGAATGAACTTAGAAGAGAGTATAACCGTGTCTTCCTGCTTGACCTTTATTTGCTTATGGGTGCCCGACGCCATACGCGCAAGGGCTGACATGGGTTCTCCCTGGCTTCCGGTTGTTACCATAATGATTTCGTCATCTGAAAAATCACCGATCTGGTCAATGCCTATTTCCATTCCTTCAGGGACATTAAGATATCCAAGTTTTTTTGCAATATTAACGCTTACCTCTATGCTCCTGCCGCTGATAACGATCTTTTTTTCTCTTTCCCGTGCAATATTTACAATATGTTGTATCCGTGTAATATTGGAGGCAAACAGCGCAATAATAATGCGTCCCTTTTTCCCTTCCATGATTCTTGCAAGAGTATCACTGATCTCTTTATCAGAAATGGTATATCCTTCCTTTTCCACGTTTGTAGAATCGGAAAGCAGCGCAAGCACACCTTCCTCTCCACACAGGGCAAACCGGTTAACATCAGTCAACATGCCGTCAATAGAGCTGTAACTGATTTTAAAATCACCTGTATGAACAATGAGCCCGATGGGGGTATTGATTGCGAGTCCGACTCCGTCCACAACGCTGTGACCTACACGGATGAATTCAATCTCAAATGCTCCAAGCTTAAGCTTTTCTCCGGGAAAAATTTCATGCAATGCAGCAGAGGAAAGAAGCTTTTTTTCTTCAAGCTTGTGGCGTACAATTCCCAAGGTAAAGGGAGTCCCGAAAACCGGTGCATTAATCTCTTTCAGCAGATAGGAAAGTGCGCCTATGTGATCTTCATGGGCATGGGTTAAAATAATACCTGAAACCTTAAGCGGGTTCTGTTTTAAATAATCCATATCAGGGATTACATAGTCGATACCCAGCATATAGTCTTCGGGAAACATCAGTCCTGCATCTACTACAAAAAGCGTCTTCCCGTATTCAAAAACCATCATATTAAGGCCTATTTCGCCCAGGCCGCCAAGAGGAATAATTTTAAGTGACATTATTCTTCCTTTTTCCTTCATAAAATGATTTACAGATGATGTCTCTTACTTTATCCATAAGATCTTCTTTAGTCTTTCTTGTATATTCAGCGGTTTCAATCGGCTGCAATATTTCAAGGGTAACATTTCCGGGCATGATTCTAAGACCGCTTTTCGGCATGATCGACCATGTACCATGAAGTATTACAGGGATAATTGATACACCGGAATCAACAGTTAAAACAAACCCTCCCTTTTTGAAGCTCCTGATTTGGCCGTCACGACTTCTGGTACCTTCGGGAAAGATTAAAACCGATACACCGTTTTTGATAGTATCGGCAGCTTTTCCAAGGCTTTTAAATGCAGACTTACGATTAGATCGATCTATGCTGATATAGCCGCATCCCCGCATAGCGCGCCCGAAAATCGGTATTTTAAAAAGCTCCGCCTTTGCAAGCCACCTGAACTGGGCAGGAAGGTACCCTAAAAGTACAGGTATATCAAAGTTGCTCTGGTGGTTTGGCATGAAAATGTATGACTTTGAAGGATCGATATTGGAAACGCCATTGACTGTGACCTTTATGCGACTTACAAAGAGAATCGATCTGCCCCAGAATCTTGCAATGATATGGGGGAAATTTCCTTTTTGACTGAAAAAGGATGATATTATCACAATAATTCCCAAAACGATTGTGGCAAATACAATCCATATAAGAATAAACAGAGTTCGTATCATTTTA